>DASZFO010000345.1 GCA_035939775.1 Pirellulales bacterium
TATCGCGCTTCTCGGCTTGACGATCTGGGGGCTGCACAAGAATCTCGCGGTCGGCTCTCTGGGGGCGTCGTTCTTCGTGATCCTCGCGCCGACATCGAGCTTCGTGCCGATTCGCGATGCCGCGTTCGACCATCGCATGTATCTGCCGCTCGCCGCAATCGCGGCCATCGTGGTCATTGGCGGATTCGCGATCTGGGACCGGCTCGTGCTCCGCTGGTCGCCGACGGAAGGCGAATCAACCATGCGGCGATGGGCCGTGCCGATATGCTTGCTCGTGGCGGCGCTTGTCGGCCTGGGGTGGGGTACGCTTCGGCGGAACGAAGATTACAGCACCGGCGCTGCCATTTGGCGGGACGTGCTGGAAAAGAATCCCGACAACGCCCGAGCCCATAACAATCTGGCCGTGCAGTTATTGGACCAGGGCAAGATCGACGAAGCGATGGAGCACTGCAAGCGGGCGCTGGAATTGGAGCGCGACTATGCCGATGCGGAAAGCAATCTCGGCTTGGCGCTCACCAAGCAGCACAAATTCGAAGAAGCGCTGCCCCATTACCGCCGCGCGCTGGAACTCAAGCCGGAACATAAGTACGCGCTTGACCTCCTGGCCGCCGCGTTGACCGAGCAAGGCAAATACTCCGAGGCCGTCGACCTTTACGATCGGCTCCTGAAAATCGATCCCGAGAACGCGAAAACGCATTTCGATCTGGCCAATTGCCTTCGCAAGAGCGGCCAGGCCGACGCCGCGATCGAGCAATTCAAGATTGCGCTCGCCGTCGAGCCCGACTATCCCGAAGCGCACAATAATCTGGCCGGCGTCTTGGCGCGACAGGGAAAGTATAACGAAGCGATCGTTCATTTCAACAAGGCGCTCGAACTCAAGCCCGACCATGCCGACGCGCACTACAACCTCGGCATGATCTTCTACAGCCGCGGGCAAATCGCCGAGGCGGAACGGCATTGGCGCGAGGCGAGCCGGCTCGAGCCGAAGCAAGTAGACTACCTTCGCGCGCTGGCCTGGGCACTCGCGACCAGTGATGACGCCGCGACTCGCAACGGCGCGGAGGCGGTGGACTTAGCGAAGCGGGCGGTCAAGCTGTCCGAGAAACCCGATCCAGCGGTGATTGGCACTCTGGCCGCGGCATATGCCGAAACGGGGCAATTCCCAAGAGCTGTCGAATCGGCCAAACAAGCGCTCGATATCGCCTCCAAACAAGAAAAAGGGGATTTGGCCACCGAACTGCGCGAGCGTGTCAAGCTCTACGAATCCGGCAAGCCGTATCACGAGGCTCGAGGCCGACGCTAGCAGCGTCGGCCACGACTTGCCGCGCGATGCTGGCCACTCGGCCTTCCGGCGCTTCGCCCGGATTGCTAGAATCCCCCGCTTTATCGTCGGCCATGGAGGGCTTTTGATGCGGGCATTGGCGTGGGGGCTGCTCGGCTTCGCGGTGACCTGTTGCGGCTGCGCCGCGTGGCGCAGTGCGCATCCAGAGCTGCCGGATCGCGCCAACATCCGGCTCGATCAACTTGTGATCCACAGCAATTTCGAGATTCCCAGCCAGCATCGCTTGCTGCAGGAGGTCAACGCCCTGCGGATGGACGTGAGCGGGAAGTTGGGGGTCCCCACATCCGACGAGCCGATCCATGTCTATTTGTTTGAAGACGGCGAGCGATATAGTGCATTCATACATAGCCGGTTTCCGCAATTTCCCGAGCGGCGGGCCTTCTTCGTCGAGACTGATACCAGGCTGAGCGTTTACGCGCATTGGGGCGAAAACGTCGCCGTCGATTTGCGCCACGAAGTGACCCACGGCTACCTGCACTCGATGCTGCCGAATCTGCCCCTCTGGCTCGACGAGGGGCTGGCCGAATTCTTCGAGGTGCCGCGCGGCCAGCACGGTTATCATCGCATCAATATCGACGACTTGATGTCTGGCTCCGCGGCCGGCCGATGGCATCCCGATATCCGTCGCCTGGAAGCCCTAAAATCGGTTGCCGAGATGAGCCGCACTGAATATGCCGAGTCCTGGGCCTGGGTCCATTTGCTGTTGGAAACCGATCCACCGCGGCAAGAGCTGCTCCATAATTACCTCGCCCGCCTTCGCCGCGACGCCGTTGCCGAACTCCTTTCGCTTCATCTTCAGCAAGCCCATCTCGACGACCCGCAAATGCTGTTGGATCACGTCCGCGAGTTGGCGGCCAAACCCGTGAATTGAAAAGACTTGACGTGCGCTGGCGATCCGGTCGGAGCCGTAGGGTGCATCAAGGCTCGGCGCAGACGCAGCGGAACCTGTCGCGGACTTAGAGCGCTCCCTGGTGCGTCTGCGCGGACTCGGCGCACCCTACTTTTTGTCATTCGACGCTCGTCGGTCCTAAATCGGCGGCTCCGTCTGGATTCTTTCGTTGCACGAGTATCTGGTCAATCCGCTGGCCGTCCATGTGGACTACTTCGAGGTGGAGGTCGTTCCAATCGGTGGAATCGCCGACCGACGGGATGCGGCCGAGTTGATCGAGAATCAGCCCGGAGATCGTGCTGAAGCCGCGCGACTCCGATCCCTCGGCATTGCGAATCTTGAGCCGCTCGATCAGATCGCTCACGCTCACCATGCCGTCGACGAGCCAGGTGTTCGCGGCCCGCTCGACGAACAGGTCGGTCTTTTCGCGGCGATGCTCGTCGCGGATTTCGCCGACCAGCTCTTCGAGCACGTCTTCGAGTGTGACCATCCCCTCGGTGCCGCCGTATTCATCGAGCACGACCGCCAGTTGATTGTGCTTCTCTTGAAACAGCTCAAGCAGCCGATCGAGCGGCATCGTCTCGGGCACGAACAGGGCCGGGTGCAATAGCCTTCGCAATTCGATCGGCCGGCCAAGATATTGCTGAAGAAATATGTCCTTGATGTGGACGAACCCGACGATGTGGTCGAGATCGCGCTCATAGACCGGCAGCCGCGAGAAGCCGGCCATGGCGACGGCTCCCATCACCTCGTCGGCCGGCGTGTCGGCGTCGAGAGCATCGAGGTCGATCCGCGGGCGCATGACGTCGCGCACCGTCCGCTCGCCGAGCCGCAAGGCCTCGACCGCCACTTTCTTCTCGACGGCCTCGAGCACTCCTTCGGCCGTTCCGGTGTCGATCATATGCTCGATGTCGGCGACCGAGACGGTCGGCTCCGCCTTCGCATCCGAGGCGGCCAACATCAGGACGGCGTTCGTCGCCGAACTCATCAGCCAAACCGCCGGCCGCCCGATCCGCGACAAGACGGTCAGAAGCGGTGCAGCGAAGCGGGCAAATTGCTCGGCGCGACGCAGCGCCAAGCGCTTGGGAACCAATTCGCCGAGCACCAGCGTCGCCAACGTGATTCCCAGCCCCACAATCACGATTGCAGCGCCGTGCGCGTTATTGGCGATGAGCGGCACGGGAACGTGCTCGAGATACGCGGCCAGCTCATGCACCAGGCTGGCGCCGCCAAATGTGGCTGTGAACGTGCCGATCAGCGTGATCCCGACTTGCACCGTCGGCAGGAACCGGCCCGGATCGTTGGCCAACTCCAGCGCTTGCCGAGCCCGCTTGTCTCCTTCTTCTGCCTGCCGTTGCAATCGGCCGCGGCGCGAGGCGATCACCGCGATTTCGGCCGCGCTAAAGAATCCGTTGGCCAAGATCAAGACCAGGATGATCAAGATTTCCCAAACGTACTCGGACACGACAAATCCGTTCTCGATCGACTAAATACTCGCCAGTGCGGAAAGAACGACGAATGTCTAATGACGAATCTCTAATGAATGACGAAGCTCGAATGACGAATGAGATTGACCAACGTCGTGCGACTCGTCATTCGCCATCCGTGCTTCTTCAGGCATTCGTCATTAGGCATTCGACATTCACCCTCCCTGGCCTCGGGTCCCGATCCCCGTCGCCAAATTGTCGCGATGGATCACCTCTTGATAAGGGCAGTGTCCGAGAGCGGCGGCGATTTGATCGGTCTTCAGTCCTTTGATTCGCGTCACATCGGCGACGGAGTAGTTGGTCAGCCCGCGGGCGAACTCTCGGCCGCCGCGATCGCATAGCGCCACGACATCCCCTTTTCGAAACGTTCCCTGGGCATCGACGATGCCGATTGCCAGCAGGCTGCTCCCCTTGGTCTCGACCGCTTGCCGCGCCCCGTCGTCGAGGAGCAGCTTGCCGCGCGGCTGGGCCGTGAAACCGATCCAGCGCTTCCACGAGGGGATCGATTCTGCTTGAGCGACGAAGAGCGTGCCGACCACGTCTCCGGCCAAGATTCGCATCAAGTTGCCCGGCTGCTTGCCGCTGGCGATGATCACGTTTTCTCCGGTGGAGGTGGCGACGCGGGCCGCTTCGAGCTTGCTCGCCATGCCCCCTTTGCTCACGCCGGTGGCCCGATCGCGGACGAGCGACCAGATCGATTCGTCGAGTTGAGTCACCGTCGGGACCACCCGCGCCGCCGGATCCGCCGGATCCCCGTCATATAGCCCTTCGACATCCGAGAGCAGCACCAAGAGCGGCGCGCGGATCAAGTTGGTGACCATCGCGGCCAGTCGATCGTTGTCGCCGAAAGTGGTTTGCAGCTCCTCCACGCTGACCGTGTCGTTCTCGTTGATGATCGGCACGGCGCCGAATTTCATCAGCGTGACGATCGTGTTGCGGATGTTGAGATAGCGGGTGCGATTGTCGAGATCGTCGGCGATCAAAAGGATTTGCGCGGCATGGCGGCCGTGGCTGCGCAGCGTCCGGTCGTAGGCCTCGACGAGGCTCGTTTGCCCAACCGCGGCCACCGCTTGCAATTCGGCCAAATCGGTCGGACGTTTTTTCAAGGCCAATCGCCCCATTCCCGCACCGACGGCGCCGGAGCTGACGAGCGCCACGCGCCGGCCGGCCTGCATGACCTGGTGCAATTCCTCGGCTAGCGTTGCGACGCGGGCTTGGTCCAATTGCCCTTCCGATGTGGTGAGGATGCGCGTTCCTACTTTCACCACGATCGTGTGGGCGGCGGCAGCGATTTCTTGGCGCAAGAGATCGGTCATGGTTGCGTGTTTAGGGCTTTCCGGCTGACTCAGTGCCCGCATATTGCTCGGCATCAGGCTAAAAATCTGACCTGCCTCCGCAATCGGCCGACGGGTGCTATAAGAATAGCGTCCGGCGGGGTAGTTCAAAACCCTCGGAGTCCTCGGTGCGTTAAGGCTCTCTCCCTAGCTGGCGGGATCGAATTCTCACGATTTGCCGGCAACAATAAGAATTCCCACAGATTTAGTAGAAACATCCGAAACCGAGACTAAAATCCGGGGTTAATACTGAATCATCCAGTTTTTGCGTGGACGATTGCGTCGGGAGTCGGAACACTCCCAGAATCGGGCCCACCATGTTGAAGAGGCAATCCACTGCGTTGCTGTTGGTCTGCGGAACTTTCCTCGCATCCGCCGGTTTTTTCGCCGGGATTCGGGTCGAGGGTTTCCGCGGCGCCCAGGCTGACTCGTCGAATCCCCCTTCGGATCGAGGCGTCTCGGAGCGCGTCTGGCCGATTGCCGACGTCAAGACCGAAGGGCGCATCCAGGGAGAGTTCGAGCATCAAGCAGCGCTGATTCTCGGCGTCAATGAATTGATCCAATTTCATCCGCAGACCCTGGCCCAGATCGTGGCGGCGATTCATGACCGAATCAAGATCATCGGCGTCGTGGCCGACGACGACCAACGGGCGAAGACTGTTTCACTGCTGAAGGACAATCGACTGCCCGAGGACGCCATCGACTTTTTCGAATGGCCGGTCGAGGCGATGTGGGTTCGCGATTACGCCCCGTTCTTCGTCGTCGGCGACCATACGACCGTCGTCGATTTCACCTATCCCGAGCAGAATCGGGACCTCGAGGACAGTTTCGCCGTGGCGTTTGCCGCGACCTTTCGGATGCACTATGACCATTGCCATTTGACTCTCGAAGGTGGCAATCTGACATCCAACGGCGGCGGCCTGTGCGTTTCCACCACGAAGCTCGGCTCGGGCAACGAACGCCGCGGCTATGACGCCAAGCGGATCGGCGAGTTGCTCTTCGAGCATTTTCACTTTACGCGGTGGGTCCATCTCAATCCGCTCGAAGACGAGCCGACCGGCCATGCCGATATGTTCGTCACTCTCTGCGCTCGCAACAAAGCGATTCTTGGCTTCTACCGCTCGGAAGATGACAAAGTCAACGCCGAGATCCTCGATCAAAACGCGGCCGTGCTGAAGGGCGAGCCGACGAAAGACGGCCCCATGGACCTGATTCGCATCCCGATGCCCAGCCATAAAGACGGCAATTGGCGCACTTACACCAACGTGATCTACGCCAACGGAGTCGTGCTCGTGCCGCAATACCCGGACACCGATCCCGACTTGGACAAGGTCGCGTTAAACGTGTTTCACGAGGCCCTGCCCGACTGGAAAATCGTCGGCATCGATTGCTCGAAGCTCATCACCAAGCGCGGCGCGCTGCACTGCATCTCGCGCAATGTTCCCGCGCTCGATGGCCTGGCGAGCGGTAAGTGACGAGTGGCAAGCTGGAGCGCAATCAGCGGCCCTTCATTCTCGCTCTCTCACTCTTCGATCTCGCAAATCGCCTCTTGGTTCGGCCATAATGCGAGCGTTTCATCGCTCCCATACGAGGCCCAGCCATGCTCGACACGATTCTGCATAATGTGTTTGTCCTCGATGTGCCGTTATTGGAGAAGATCATCCGGCCGATCCTCGTGTATTGCTTCTTGATTGTCGGCCTGCGGCTGGCCGGCAAGCGCGAGATGGCGCAACTCAACGCGTTCGATTTGGTGGTGCTGCTGACGATCTCGAACACCGTGCAGAACGCCATCATCGGCAACGACAATTCGCTTAGCGGCGGCGTGATCGGGGCGAGCGCGCTCTTGCTGACCAACGCCCTGGTCGTCCGCTTCCTCTACACGCACGACAAGCTCGACCGTCTGATCGAGGGTGAGCCGGACGTGCTCATCAAAGACGGCAAGGTCCGCATGGATCGTCTCCGAAGCGAGTTGATGACGCTCGCCGAGCTGCAAAGCGCCGCGCACAAGCAAGGCTTCGCCAGCCTAGGCGACGTCGAGCGGGCCGTGCTCGAGCCGAGCGGCGTCGTTTCCTTCATCGCCAAGCGGCCGCTACCCGAGGAAGCCCGCCAAGCCGAACTGCTCGCCCGGCTCGATCAAATCGACCAGCGCTTGGCGGCGCTCGCTGAGGATCGCGCTTAGGTGATCTTAGATTACCGCCGTCGTAGCTTGGAGCAAGGGCACGGGAACCGATGCCGGCAGCGTCGGCAACGGGCAAACTGGTCGGGAACTTTGATTGACGCCGAAGCCGGCCTCGAAGAATCGTTCGGAGAAGGTCGTGTAGCGCTTGAAGTGCTCCGTCCATTGGGACTTGAACGGGTATTGCTCCAAGCCGCCGATCGCGTTATACGGACGCTGGGCGTCGGAAACGACGACGTATTGCTGCGTGTAAAAAATCCCCGAGACCTTTCGATCGATCAAGTCGAAATAAGTCCGCACCTGCGCGAGCTTCATTTCCTGAAAGCTGGCCACGTTGATGAATACGTCGATCGCGCCGTCGGCGACTTTCAACAGGTCTTGGCTGCCGGCGAACCACAGCCCCTTTTGCAAGAGCATGGATTTCGTCAGGGCCGGCATCGCTCGAAATTCCGCGTAAAGGCTCGTCGATTCGGCCGGCAACAGCCGCGGCAAAACCGCCATCGAAATCATCAGGATTTCCGGCAGGTCAAGCAACAAATACGAGACGCGCGGATTGATTCGCTTGAGCACATAGCCGATCCGTCCCCAGCCGCTCCCCAAATCGGCCACGACGCGGCGGTCCGTCAGAATCCCAGGGTCGGCCTCGGCGATCGAAAGGATCGTGTCGAGCGAGATCAGCGTATCCCACGAATACCGGCGGCCGTCGATCGCGATTTCGTAACCCGTGTCGCTGCTCAAGTCGAATCGGCCCAGCAGATCGCTGGCATCGCGCTGCTTGATGAGGCGGTACAACATGTAGACGGCGTACCGGTGATAACGCGGATTGCCGGGGGGCGATTGCGAAAAGCTCTGATTGAAATACGCGATGTCCTCCCTGGGCACGCCATGCACGCGAAAATTCGCGTCGAAGTCGTGGCAGAGCTTCTCCCACACGCCCCGCGGAGCGAAGGGGAATCCGGCCCGAAGGTTGTCTTCCCGCATCAAGCGGAGAACCGATTCCTCTTCAGCATTCATGCTGTTGATTCTTCGTTGGATTGTTTGGTGGAATTCGACTCTTCGGTTTCTTCGGTTGCCGAACCCGGCAATCTCAAAACAATCGGCAAAGTCGCGGCGTTCAGCTTCCGAGCCACGATTCTCAAGCCATCGCCCCGGCGGTTTGGGAAAGCCGGAGCGTTTGCAGGTCTGATTAAAGCCACTGCACCAGAACTGCCGATAATAGCAATACGATGGGCTATTCTGGCCGCAGGAACGGCCAGAGCGGGAGTTGCAATTCTGTCGAATTCCGGCCACTTGAAGGACCAAGTGATGCAAGCAGCCGTGGTTTCCATGTTGTTGATGGCCGGAGCGTGCGCCAACTCGGGCGAACCGCTGCCGGCGCCGACTCCGGCCGCAGTCGCCGCCGCCCAACCGTGGCAGCCGGCGAGCTGCGAATATTCGACGATGTATCCTTCGCCGGCTGGCGGCATCTACTATCACGTCGGTCTGTTCGGCTGCCCGCAGTATACGCCCGTGTGGCTGCTGAAGGACTGCGCCGCATTCTATCCGGGCAACTACGCGGTGCCGTACGATTATCGCGAGGTCTTCAACTACCCCTGGCACGGCCCGCGGCCGATGGCGCCAATACAGGCGATCGAGTATTCAACCGCCACGAAACCCGCCGTCAAATCCGTGAAGACCGCTTCCCGGCCCGCGAAGAGCGCTTCCAATTCGCCTCTGACGACGCGCTGATTGCGGTCGTCCCGATCCAACACAGAGCGAATTGAACTGGAGCAAACTGAGAGAACAGAGCGACTAGTTCTCCGTTTCCTCCGTTATCTCCCGTTCAACGCTTCGATGTTTTCTGTCGTCACGTCCGGTGGTTGCGCACGGCATTCTTTGTTCTGCAATGTGCGTTCTTCGTTCGCGGCGCGCCGGAGTGCTAGCACTTTTGAGAACGCGTGTTCGGAAAAAAACAAGAGCGATTCGGCGCGCGAAAAAAACTTGCCTGAATTGTTGCTTGACAATTCGGCGACGCACAGCAAAATGTCGTTTTGAGTTTGCGCGTTGTTGACGAGCACTTTGATTTTGGCGATTCAACTTCACCGGTTTCACGGTGGCAGGGTAGTGGACAGCGATTAGTCCACGAACCCTCACGAGGAATTCCAGGCAACGGGAAAAGATCCAGGCGGATCGATTGGGGAGCGCGGCTGCGCGCCGAGCGAGGTTCTTGCGTTGCTGCCGATTGAAGTATCGCCCCGGACGCGCGGCGGCTTTGTTGGCGATGAGGGCCTCGACGGTTCGAGCGAATGGCAAGGCGTTGCGGTTGGGCAGCGTATTTTTGCGGCGATTTCGCTTGGGGGAGCGCGACCGAATGGATCGACTGTTAACGACGAAAGTCGGGAAATGGATGTCCCCCCCATGCTTTTTGCCAGTGTAGGGGTGGTCGAAGTGACGTGTGCTCGTCGCGCTCCGCGGTGAGGGATTTGCCTCGCGAGGAGCGCGACATGTACACTTGATTGATGGCCGCCGCGCTCATAGCTCTGGGCTCGAATCTGGGAGACCGAGAGCGAATTCTGAACGATGCCGTCGCGCAGTTGTCGCTCCAGCCTGGCATTCGGCTTGTTTCCAAGAGCCGCTGGCATGAGACGCGACCGGTCGGCGGCCCGAAGGGACAAGCCGATTTCCTCAACGGCGCCGTGCTCGTTGACACGTCGCTTTCTCCCGAGCAATTGGCCGAGGAGCTTGAGCGAATCGAAACGGCTGCGGGGCGAACTCGCGAGGGGCGATGGGCAGCGCGAACGCTCGATCTCGATCTCTTGCTATACGGTGAAGAAGTGATCGATACTCCGCGGCTCGTTGTGCCGCATCCTCGAATGACCTTTCGCAGGTTCGTTCTTGAGCCGGCGGCCGAAATTGCGCCTTCGATGCGACATCCAACGGTCGGCTGGACGCTTGCTGCACTTCGCGATCATATACAGTACCGTCGCCTGCGGAGAGTTCGGATCGCCGAATACGTTGCCGCAACCGCCGGACCGATTGCCGCCGGAAAGACAGCGCTGGCCAACACTGTTGCGGCCGCTGTTAATCACCAAGTGATGGCAGATCCAGTCGCCCTAGATTGGAATGCAAAATCGCCGCGCGAGAGCGCCAGTTTAGCTTTTGATCGCCAATTATTGAGACGACGTGCGGACCAGTTAGCCGAAGATCGCATCCGTCCACCTCCGGATTTGATTAGTGATTATTGGTTGGAACAGTCAATTTGCATGGCTGAATTGGCGCTGCCGCACGATTGGCTGGCCAAGTACCTCGACGAGTACCATGGGATTGTTGCCGAAGTCACAAAGCCGAAATTGCTTGTTTTGTTGGATGTGCCGCCGGAAGTGTCATTGCAGCGAATTAATGAACGGGGTGGCTGGTGTCCAAGCTGGCTGACGCTCGAGTGGTTGGCTCGATACCGCGAGTTGCTTCTAGTGCGCGTGGCCACGCCGAGACGAGGACCGGTGCTTCGGCTTGACGGGACGAAGCCGGATGAGGCGCGAGAGGAACTTGTCGCGGCGATTCAGGCGATGCAGTGAAACGAATTAGTTCGGCTTGCACTGTTGGTCGCATCGCCGCCTGAAGGCGGAACTCCAACGGCTGAGTGCGGCATCCGGCAGCGCGCCCCAATCCAAAATCGCAAATCCAAAATCCAAAATCGCATGCCCACCCTTCCCATCATCACGCGCGGCGACGACCTTCACCGGCAAGTCCTCGGCTGGCGGGCGGCCGGCGAGTCGGTCGGGCTCGTGCCGACGATGGGGGCGCTTCACGCTGGGCACATAAGCTTGGTCGTCCGTTCGGCCGAGGAGTGCCGGCGGACCGTGGTGACGATCTTCGTCAATCCGACGCAATTCGGCCCGAACGAGGACTTTTCGCGCTATCCGCGGCAACTCGAAAACGATCTCGCGCTGCTCGCGCCAACCGGGACCGATTTGGTCTTTGCCCCGACAACGGAGGAAATGTATCCGGCGGGGCACGCGACGTTCGTCGATGTCGGTGGAATTACGCGGCGATGGGAAGGGGCGATTCGACCGGGCCATTTTCGCGGCGTAGCCACGATCGTGCTCAAGCTATTCAATCTCGCGCCGGCCGATCGGGCTTATTTCGGCCAAAAGGACTATCAACAGTCAGTCGTCATCCGCCGGATGGTTGCCGATTTGAACGTGCCGATCGAGATTCGCATTTGCCCGACCATTCGCGAACCCGACGGATTGGCGCTCAGTTCGCGCAACGCCTATTTGAGTGCCGCCGACCGCCGCGGAGCACTGGTCCTCTCGCGGAGCCTGCGGTTGGCGGCCGATCGAGTGGGCCAGGGAGAGCGCGAGGCCCGGCCGATCGCCGCCGACATGCGAAAAATGATCGAATCCGAACCCTGCGTCGGCCTGGATTATGCAACGCTCGTCGATCCTGATACGCTAGAGGAGGTCAGCCACGTCGCGGGCACGGTCGTCGCTCTTGTCGCAGCCCGAGTCGGAACAACGAGACTGATCGACAACGAGATCATCAACTGGGAATGACGAATGACGAAATCCGAATGACGAAAGAATGACGAATGTCTAAATGACGAAGGCGCTCGATCTGAGCGTGCGATTCGTCCTGTCGCAGCGGATCTTCGACATTCGTGCTTCGTCATTCGTTAGACATTCGTCATTCGACATTAGTCATTTCGCTCCGCCAATCAATCACCCTTTCGCCCGCCCATCTCATGCTCCAAACCCTCTTCTACATCCCCGATCATCTGTTCGGCATTCCCCTGTTCGGTCCGCTCGGACTGCTATTCATCATTTGGGCGGTGATCGCCGTGATTGTTCTGGGCCGGCTCGTCTACCGGCAAGGCATCAGCGGCGACGTGCTGAGCGCGATGGGGATGCTTGCGCTCGTGGGCGCCGCGATTTGCTTTTATCTGCCGAGCCTGCTAATCAAAGACGCCGGTCTGCCGATCCGCGGCTACGGCGTGATGGTGCTGCTCGGCGTGGTGGCGGGCGTGTGGCTCGCCGTGCGCCGGGCGAGAAAGCGCGGTATCGACGTCGAACTCATCTTCAATCTGGCCCTCTGGCTGTTTATCGGCGGGATCATCGGCGCCCGGTTGTTTTACGTGTTCGAGTATTGGGGCCAACAGTTCTATCGCACGGATTCACATGGCCAATTCGATTTCGCCGGCACGCTCAAGGCCGCGCTCAACATCGCCCAAGGAGGCCTGGTGATCTACGGAGCGCTGATCGGCGGCGGCGTGGCCGGTCTGCTGTTCTGGCTCCGGCACCGCAATCAGCCGATGCTCCGAATTGCCGACGTCATCGCCCCCAGCATGGCGCTCGGCCTCGGCATCGGGCGGATCGGCTGCTTTCTGAACGGCTGCTGCTTCGGCAGCGTGGCCGAAGACTTGCCCTGGGCCGTGAAATTCCCCGAGCAATCGCCTCCGTACATGCGGCAGATCGAAAACGGTCAGCTCTATCTGCACGGACTGGCGTTTCGCGGCAAGCCGGACAAGGCCGGTGCGACAATCTCCGCCGTCGAGCCCGATTCCGACGCGGACAAGGCCGGACTGCAAGCCGATGAGAAGATCGTACAGATATACGAGCAGCCGACGAGCGACGCGAAATCGCAAGTCTTGCTCTATCCCAAAGCCGATCCTGAAAAGACCGGGCAAGCCGCCGACGCGGAGCCCGACGCCACGCTGGGCGCCGCCGAGCGAGCATTGATGGCGATCAAGGGAGAAGGGACCAAGATCGTCGTCTACACGGAAGACCGCGAGAAGCCGGTCGTGTGGGCGATTACGCGGCCCAACGATCTCCCGGCCAAGAGCCTGCCCGTGCATCCGACGCAGCTCTACAGCGCGCTGGACGCCGTGCTTCTTTGCCTATTGCTGTTGGCGTTTGACCCGTTCCGCCGGCGGGATGGGGAGGTGCTGGCGCTGATGCTCACGGTGCATCCGATCGCGCGTTTCTTGTTGGAATCCATCCGGACCGACGAACCGAAGATGATTCCATTGCCGTTCGGCACGGCGTCGCTGACCATATCGCAGTTTTTGAGCGTAATGATGTTTGTGGGGGCGATTGGGTTGTGGGCGTTCCTGATTCTCCGCCGGCCACGGCTGGACGGGAGCGATTTGCCGGAGGAGGGACTGGATTCGACGGGAGCCGACGGCGATATTCCCCCCGCCGTCGCCTGAACAATTCGCCCGCTAGCCGAGACCAACATAGGGGCAATTCGCCTTGGCCAGCCGCCGCAGGGAACTTTTCCAGCACCTTTCACGTCTCAAATCTGGAGCGGTTGTGAACGACGACGCTCAACTCATCGACGACGCCTTGGCTGGCCAATCGGTGGCGTTTGGGCAGTTGGTGACCAAGTATCAAGACCGCTTGTACAACGCGCTAGTCCACGTGATCGGTTCGGCTGATGAAGCCCGCGACGTGGCCCAAGACGCGTTTGTCCAGGCGTTCGTGAAACTGGCCTCGTTTCATCGCGCTTCAGCGTTTTATACGTGGCTCTATCGCATCGCATTTAACTTGGCGATCAGCCGGCGGCGCAGGTGGAAGCCGATGGTTTCGGTCGAACAGACGCGCGAAGCGTCGGGGCGGGAACCGATCGCCCGCGATGGGGCGCCCTCTGAGCGATTGGAACGGCAGGAGCGCGTCGGCCAGGTGCAAGCCGCTCTGGCCGCCATGAGCGAAGAACATCGGACCGTGTTGGTGCTGCGCGAGATGGACGGCCTGTGCTACGACACGATCGCCGAGGTCCTCGAGCTGCCGGTCGGCACCGTGCGGAGCCGGCTGCACAGGGCCCGATTGGAACTGCGCGAGCAGTTGAAGGAAGTCCTCCAGGAAGAAGAACTTTGAGGGCGACAAGCCGATTGGCGTAACGAGCCGAGTGGCCGAAGCCCCTCGGATCACCGCCGCCGACAAGCGATCGGCGCGAGATGCGAATCATGAACAACCCCTTGTACGACGACGAACGGATCAGCGCTTATCTCGACGGCGAGCTGTCGGCCGACGAGCAAGGCCGCTTCGAGGAGCGGCTGGCCGAAAGTGCCGAGTTGCGGCAGTTGGTTGAAGAGCTGCGCGCACTGCGCGGCAGCCTCGATCTCTTGCCCCGCCACAAGCTGGAAGCGGACTTCGCCGATCAGGTCTTGCGCCGAGCCGAGCGCGAAATGCTCGCGTCAGAGGACGCCGGACTATCGGGGTCGAACGGCGGCGCGCCGTCCGGCACGCAGTCGGTTCCGGCGACTCGACCGGCGAAATTGGCGCGCTCTCCGCGCGATTGGAAGCGCCGCGCTTTGCGTCCGCTGATCTATGCCGCCGTGGCGATCGCCGTGGCGATCTTGATCGTGGTCGGCGGCCCGGATCGTTCTAAGGAACGGAAACTTGCGGAAGTCACAAACCCTTCAAGTCACATCGCTCTGCCGGAAGGCAAGGTTTCGCCGCGAGGTTCGTCCGATTCACCGAAGAAAAGTCCGCTGGCGGTGAAAGATCAGGTCGAAGCCGAAAAAGAGCACGAAGTTGCGCTCGACCGCGAGTCGCTAGCGCGCGACGGCGCAGGTGCGCCGGTAGCGCCGTCGGACAAATCAAGATCGGAAGGCCTTGAATATCGAAGCGGCATCGGGCCTGAGCCCTCGAGCAGTAAGCCCGAGCCCGCGATCGGCTCGACTGCGGTCGGCGGTCTGGGAAGCCGCAGGGGCTTGGCGGGAGGCGTATCCAACGCCGGAGCGAAGCGCGAAGGCGGTCAGGCGGAGATAGACAATTTGAAGGTACAGATCGTTCCCGAGACGTTACCGAAATCACCAGCACTTCAGCATGCATCGGAACGACCTGCCACTGGGCCGTATTTGCCGGGGCAGAAAGTCACTGGCAAGGAAGACGAGTCTCTCGGGGGCGGCTTGCCGGCGACCCGTTCGATCGCAGCGAAAGAGTCGCTGCAGCGAAACGTGCCGATCGTTGGCGGCATGGTCGTCGCCCAATGCGTCTCGGCGCCGGAAGTGGCCGAGCGAACCTTCGAGCGTCTCCTATTGAAGAGCGACATCGAATGGAGAGACGCGGCAGATGTCTCGGACCTGTCCGCTGCTGACAGCTATGCGGCGACCGAAAAGCCGCGCGAGCAGTTAGACGAGTCGAACAAGAAGCTGACCAAATCGATCGAGCAGCGGCCGGTCGGGCTCGGGGTTGAACCATCCTCAGAACGGAAGCTTGCCAAGGGGGAGGAAAAGCGCGTGGAGGTCATCCTTGTCGAAGGGACGACGGATCAGATCAAGGAATTGGTGTACGGGCTCGAGGCCGACCCCAAGGTATTTGGTTCGGTGACAATCGTCGCCGCTCCGATCTCTTCGACGAATGCAATCTCGACATTTGGCTACGACGAACATGCAGCCCGAAGTGGCGGCGAGGCCGTGCGACCGCAGTTGGGCAACGGAGTCGAGTTCGAAGGGCGCGGCGCTGGGGCGGACAAGGGCGAATTGCGCGAGCTTGGACGCAACGATTCCGCTGGGCAGGCCGAATCGGCGCCTACGCCGCATGCGCCTGCTCGCAAGCAGTCGAGCGACTCGAAGCTGAGCGATCAGGATTCCGACGCATTGTCAACTAACGGACCTGCCAGGGGAGCATTTCGCGATTTCAAGCGAGTCGCTCCGGAAACGAGTAAGTCGGCTGCCACAGCGCCGCCTGCTGCCGCAGTACCGCCGGCGGCCGCAGTACCGATGGCTCCTGCCTCATCGCCGGCCGCTGCTGGTCGAACGCTGAATTCTCCGAAAGACGCTCGGGGATCGCCGCAGGCATTCGGCGAAACGTCCGCAGGGCGCGCGGCGGCCGCCGATTCGGGATTTGCCGAGAATCGCGCTGGTAAGCCGGCGGAACCCGCGATGCCCGCCGTCCCGACCGACGAGACGAAGGAGAAGCCGCAAACGCGCGGCTTCGCGCTGCGACTCCAGAGCTTGCCCACCGATGCCGAAGCCGCGATCGTGCAAGTGCCGGTGGAGGAAAAGCAGAAGACCATCGATGCTCCCCTGGCCACCGACGCTTCACTGAAGGCGGGCGCTGCGATCGGCGGCGGAGTGAATCTGCAGCAGCAGAATGCGGCCGGCGCGCGTGGCGGTTCGGAGAATGCAACCCTCGCAAAACCGGCGTTCGCCGCACCGCCGGAAGCCGATCACACATTTTATTTCAGCACCACGGATCCTGCGCGCTTCGGCGCGGGCCGGGGGGAATTCCCCGAGACAAGGATGCAGGCCTACTTCGTCTTCCGGCGTGCTCTGACCCCCTCGGCCCCCGCAGCGGCAACGCCCCCCTCGACACCGTCCGCGGCGAAAGAGCGGAAGTGAAAGTAACCGACGACTTGCATTGTAGCGGCGACTTGCTAAAAGAGAGCTTGATTCGGCAAGCTTCCAAATGGCAAGGCAGGTTTCGTGATGGCCGAGATAAGAATTCGCTTGCGACCCAACGGACCGATGGTGATCGAGGCCGTGGGACCGCTCGAGGGGATGCTGCAGATCACCGACCATCAAGGGAATCCGTTTCCGATTCCCGCCAATAAACCGGTGGTGGCGCTGTGCCGCTGCGGCCATTCGGCGAATAAGCCGTTCTGCGACGGCGCGCACAAGACCTGCGGATTCCTGGCGGAAGAACTGGCCCCAGCGCCCGCCCCGCCGGTCTGACGCTGCCATCGCGCCGCGTCCTCGTCAACAAGTTTTCCCCAACGCCGAGCGACGCGACGCTCGATCGCGCTCATTTCGAGGCACGGATTCCGCCGCGGTTTTTTCGCCTTTCAGGAATTTTTTCAGGGTGGGTGCCGCGCGGCCAGCTTCGCGTTTGTCGCCGCGGGGAAGAAGGCTGCTACAATCAATCCTCTCGTCGCGCTTCCACGTCTCGCGCGGCATGCAGATCGATTTTCTCCTTCGCACTTGCCCATGACTACTGCCGTCGCGGACGAAACCTCGGTGACGTATCTCGGCCAATGGAACCGCTTGGTAAGCACGACCAATTGGGAAAAAGGGCGGATTATCCACGAGTGGCGACAGGCCCTTGTCGCCGCCGCGGCGCCCGACTCCGAGTATTCCGATGAAGCCTGGAGCCAGTGGGTGGGCAACGTTACCGCCCAGCATGTCGGGCGGCTGCGGCGCGTTTACGAGCGGTTTGACGGCCTTCGCGGGCAAATAACGGCGCTCTATTGGAGCCATTTTCAAAGCGCCCTGGATTGGAGCGACGCCGAGATGTGGCTCGAAGGGGCAACTCAAAGCGGTTGGTCGGTTGCGGAGATGCGGCGCCAACGATGGGAAACGCTGGGGGCGATCGAAGCCGACCTCCCCGCGGCGGTAGAGCAAACGAGCGATCCAATCGACGAGGATTCCGATCCGGCCGACACCCGCGAATCGAAAACCGCGTCGACCGAACCGGGTCCCTCAACCGCGACCAGCAGCAGCGCCGTCGAGACCGACGTGGTCCCCTTACCAAGACACGCCGGAGCACCGGGCGAGGCATCTTATGACTCGGACGACGCGGCGGACTCGTCGGCCGACGAGCCGCATCGCCCTTTCGCTCATCTTGCGGAGATGCCGGACGATTTGGGCGAAGCCTTCGAGGCCTTCAAACTGGCGATCCTCCGCCACAAATTCGCCGGCTGGCAAGAAATCTCTCGCGACGATGTCTTAGCCGCCATCGACGCCCTGCGCGATTTCGCACTCGCGCCGACGGAGTAAATCAGCCTCGGCTTCCCGCGTAGAGTTCGGCGAATTCAGGGACCCAGAGGTCGACGAGTCCCTCGAACGGCTCCAATTGGAATTCCGCCAAGAGTTGATAGTGCGAGCGGTGATAAACTTCCTTGTTGTGGATGGTCCCGCGCGCGGCGAGTTCGAGCACGTGGGCCGAATTGAATGGGGCCACGACCAGTTCCAGACGGCTAAACGACGTGCTCCGCCGTCCACCGCGGGCCAATTGCAATTCATCGACGCTGACGGCGGCCCCCCAGCCGCGGTCGCTCACGACGGTCTCGAATTGAAAGCCGGGAAAGTATTGCGGGAGCTTCGCCAGGCAACGCTCGATATACTCCGACAGTTGCAGGCGGTATTGAGAGTGCAGCCGCTTGAGCTGCTCTTCGCTCAGGGCTTGCTCCGCCTCAACGCGCCGCTTGGCCTCGGCCGCGCGCGTGCCTCGCTCGACGGCCCGCTGAAGTCGTTGTTCGAAGTCCATAATTCAATCGCCAAAACGGCACTCACGGAGTGCCCAACTTGCCAGCAATAGCCGCTCGTCACTGCTCGCTTGCCGCTAGCTCGTCGCCGCTCGGCGGGCCGGTCTCTTGGTCGATTTCGGGTTCATCGGGTTTGATCTCGAGGAACTGCTTCAGATCGCCGAAGGTTCGCAGCGGCTCTTTCCCTTTTTTCATCGCGTCGGTAATGGGAATCAGCGGCGCGGGTTTTGGCTTGGGCCGGTAGTGTGGCTTAGCCTGCGCAGCGCCGTGCTGTGTTCGTGGCCCGCCGGGACGCTGGAATCGCGGGCGCTGCGGGGGTTGCCGAGGCGCCGCGGATTGGCCGCCAGACGCGATTGCCGCCGGATCGGACGGCGCGTTTTCGGCACCGGCGGGGGCTGCGTCGTGAGCGGCCGCAGCGGGCGTCGGGCGCGGCGGACGGCGCGGTCGCCGGGATCGCCCGTCGCCGCGCGGTTCACCCGCTTGCTCGGTCTGCTGACCTGATTGGCTTGCGGGATGCTTGCCCGCCACTGGGTCGCCGCGCCGGCTGCCGGGAGCGATCATGGTGAGCGAAACGCGCCGCCGGCCCTTATCGATCTCCAGGACCCAGACCTTGACGATATCGCCTACCGCCACGACCTCGTGCGGATCGCGCACGAAGCGGCTAGCCATTTGGCTGACGTGCACCAGGCCGCTATCGTGCAGCCCGATATCCACGAAAGCCCCGAAATCGACGACGTTCAGCACGGCGCCGAAGAGTTCCATGCCGGTGGTCAGATCTTCGAGCTTGAGAATGCCGCGCTTGAAAATCGGCGCGGGCAAGTCCTCTCGCGGATCGCGGCCGGGGCGCGTCAATTGGGCAACGATGTCTTTGAGCAACAGCGGGCCGACGCTCAACTCCGCCGCCAGAGAGTCGAGATTGAGGGCGGCGGCCTTCTGGGCCAATTCGGCGATCGCCTCTCTCTTGGTCAATTCGGCGGGTGAACAGCCCAATTTTTCGAGCACGCGGCGGGCAGCCTCGTAACTTTCCGGATGGATCCAGGTGCCATCGAGCGGATCTTCGCTATCGCCGATTCTCAAAAACCCTGCCGCCTGCACGAATGTCGCCTCGCCGAAGCCGGCAATCTCCTTGAGCTGCTCGCGGCGCTTGAAGGGCCCGTTGGCCGTGCGATGATCGTAAACGCGGCGAGCCGTCAATTGATTCAGCCCCGAGACGTATCTCAACAGGGCGGGACTGGCCGTATTCAAATCGACGCCAACGTAGTTGACGCACGATTCGACCACCGCATCGAGCGAGGTCCGCAAGTGCTTCGCCTTCACATCGTGCTGATACAGGCCAACACCGATGTTCGCCGGGTCGATCTTGACCAACTCGCTCAGCGGGTCCTGCATGCGGCGGCCGATCGAGATCGCGCCGCGGAGCGTCGCGTCGTAATTGGGAAACTCTTCGCGGCCGATGGGGCTGGTCGAATAGACGCTCGCCCCCGCCTCGTTGACGATCACATACGCCACGCCGCTGTCTTTCAATTCATCGGCCACCAGCTCGGCGATCACCTGCTCGGTCTCGCGGCAGGCCGTGCCATTGCCCAGCGCCGCGGCGGAGACGTTGTGCGTCTTGATCAGCTCGACCAACTTTGCGCGGGCCTCGGCTTTCTTCTCCGCCTTGCCGATCAGATGGACGACGCTGTGGTCCACCAGATTGCCGAATTCGTCTAGCACGGCCAGCTTGCAGCCGCTTTTGAAGCCCGGATCAACCGCCAGCACGCGCCGCCCGCGAACCGGCGGCTGAAGCAGCAGGTTGCGCAGGTTCTTGGCGAACACGCCGACCGCGTGCGTCTCCGCGCTCTCGGTCATCTCGCGGCGAATCTCGCGCTCGAGACTTGGCAGCACTAGCCGCGCGAGCGCGTCGCGGGCGCAACCTCGCAAAAAATCAGCATGGGGATGCTCGGCTGGCACGAGCAGCTCGTCGGCCGTGCGCTGGAGTTCCTCCGCGTCGGCGTCGATTCGCACGCGGAGCATCTTCGCCTTCTCGCCGCGATTGATGGCCAAAATGCGGTGAGGGGGAATCTTCGAGAGCTGCTCTTGATATTCGAAATAGTCGCGGAATTCCTTCCCCTGCTTGTCGGCAATTTCGGTCTTGGCGCTGAGGAGCTTTCCGCTGCGCTTGAGAATCCGCCGCAGCCGCTCGCGGAGTTCGGCCCGTTCGCTGAAATCCTCGGCCAAAATATGCCCGACGCCGAGCAGCGCGTCGGCGGCCGTGGCGACTTGATGATCCGGGTCGATGAAATCTTTGGCCCGATGGTCTAGATCGGCCGCGGCGAGAGAACCGCTCAGGATTTCGTGGGCGAGCGGCTCGAGCTTTCGCTCGCGCGCCACAGTGGCCAGCGATTGCTTCTTGGGCTTGAAAGGAAGATAGAGGTCCTCGAGCCGCTTCGTGCTGTTGGCCGCTGCAATTGCCGCGGCCAATTCAGGAGTCAGCTTGCCTTGCCCTTCGATCGAGCGGAGGATCGTCTGCTTGCGCTCGGCCAACAGCCGCAAGCGGCCGACGCGGGCCTCGATCTGGCGAATCTGCTCTTCGTCCAGCCCGCCGGTTTGGTCCTTGCGGTAACGCGTGATGAACGGAACGGTGTTCCCGGCGTCGAGCAAGCGCACCACGTGCTCGACACGTTCCAAGGGGAGAGTGAGGGCGTGGGCGACGGAAGCCAGATCGATGGTAGTCGTATAGCCCATGCCCAAGTGTTGAACCGCGTTTGCCCCGTCTTCAGCGTGGGGCCATGCCGTGCATACCAAAGGCTGCGTTGCGCGCCGCGACTGGCACGCCAAGCGTGCCCCACGGGTCCGCTGCCTGCACCTCGGTCTGCCAATACCCAAAAGCCGCCAGGGGACGTGAACTGCCGGAATCGGCTTCCGTGCATGGGAAGCGCGCTTGCCCCTCGACACTAAACCAAGAATCTAAGCTGGTTTAGAAGCTGCTGTCAAGAATCAACCGAGCGATGCTAGCAATTTCTCGCTTCGAAAAATCCGCAACCTTGACGGAATACGACCAAACTTGCGCGACCGCTCCAGCCGATATTAGGCGCACGTGAAAGAAGGGCGGGGCAACGGGCGCGCGAAAGGATTCCGCGCCACAACGGGTCGCGCCTGGGTGTGCCCCCGATGAAGCCAATGCATCTCTGACGTAAGGAAGCGTCTGCCATGGCACAACGCCGTCTGCGTGTTTACTACGGCCCTCAAACGGAACCGACCGCCTCGGTCACGGAAACCAGCGTCGCGCGCGAAACAGTGACAGTGCCGCTAGGCGACGTGTTGCGCCTTTTGGCCGACGCCGTCGAGAGCAATCGCACCTGGCTCCGCGACTTCGAGGACGATGAGATCACGATTTCTAGCGACCTCTACGAAGTCGTGCTCGCCTACCAGCACTTCCGCCGGCCATCGGCTTGACTTCACGCCGACGCATAAAAGTCGCACACCGCAGTGCAGTTTCGTATCTGCGGTTTCCAGCCGCAGGTTTCGGGAGCAAGATGCTCGCGCTACCACACGCCCAACGCGACGACCGACTCCGTAGTGCACGGTGTGCATGCCGATCGGTGGCACGCAGAGCGTGACCTCCGGCCAATTCCGCTACGCGCGATGCGCCCGAGTGGGCTATAATTAGGCTGAGTTTGCCGATTGGGCAGGCTCATGCGGCAATTAAGCCGCGGCGTCTTGAAAGGTCCTGCGCGTGAACGATAATCCATCGTCGTCGTTTTCACTATCCGATCCAACCCCCGATGCCGGATCGAACGGACTCCCCGCCCCGCTGCCGCGTCAGCGGATCGTCGATCTGATCGGCCAAATCAAAGAGTCGGCCGACAAGCTCGCGACCGACCAGACGACTCAAGGCGATTTGAAAATTTTGAGCCGCACGCTCCGCGAGCTGCGCTACGCCTTCAAGGTCTTCACCCCCTATCGCTCGCGGCGAAAAGTCACGATCTTCGGCTCCGCCCGGACGCGGCCGCACGACCCCAGCTATCAACAGGCAGTCGAGTTCGGTCGCAGCATGGCCCAGAATGGCTGGCTCGTCGTCACTGGGGCGGCCAGCGGGATTATGGAAGCCGGGCACGTTGGCGCGGGGCGCGAAAACTCGATGGGCCTGAACATCATGCTCCCCTTCGAGCAGCAGTCGAACGCGATCATCGCGGGCGACCCGAAGCTCGTGCACATGAAGTACTTCTTCACGCGCAAGCTGATGTTCGTCAAGGAGTGCGACGCAGTGTGCCTCTTGCCCGGCGGCTTCGGCACGCTCGATGAAGGCCTCGAAGTGTTGACGCTTCTGCAGACCGGCAAGCGGGAGTTGGTTCCCGTGGTGATGCTCGACGCGCCCGGCGGAGATTTCTGGCAGGAGTTCCAGCGATTTGTCGAGAAGCAGCTCCTGGCCCGCGAATTAATCTCGCCCGAAGACTTGCATCTCTACAAGCTCACGGATCGGCTGGACGTGGCGGTCGGTGAAATCCTTCAATTCTTCCGCGTCTATCACAGCATGCGGTACGTGAAGAACCGCCTCGTCTTCCGGCTCACCCAGCATCCCAGCGCCGAACTGGTCGAGTCGCTCAACCAACATTTCTCCGACATTCTGACCGACGGCCAATTCGAAGTGACGACCGCGCTGCGGGAAGAGCACGACGAACCGTCGGTCATCGCCCTGCCGCGGCTGGCCTTCCACTTCAACCGCCGCAACCTCGGCCGCCTCCGCCAGTTGATCGACTGCATCAACCGCGGGCGAGTGGAAACGCCGTAGAGTCAACAATTGACGGCCGCCGCGTGTTAAGATAGATGATTCCGACTGCAGTTCGATCGGCCTCATTCGACCGCGGCCAGAATGCCTCAACTCGACCCTGAAGCTGAAGCCCGCCAGCGGATCGACCGGCAGCTTGAACAATGCGGCTGGAGCGTGCAGGGTCGCCGCGAAATGAACATCTCGGCGGCGCCGGGCGTCGCGATCCGAGAGTTCTCGCTGACCACCGGCGAAGCGGATTACATGCTGTACGCCGACGGTCGAGCAATCGGCGTGGTCGAGGCCAAGCCCATCGGCCACACGCTCACCGGCGTCGAAACGCAGTCGGGCAAGTATCTCGACGGTCTGCCCGCCGGTCTGCCGAATTACCGCCTGCCGCTCCCCTTCGCCTACGAATCCACCGGCGAGGTCACGCAATTCACGAATGCCTTGGAGCCGAATGCCCGCAGCCGCGGCGTGTTCACATTCCATCGCCCCGAGGAACTGGTCCGGCTCGTCAAGCTCGATAAGCAGGTGCGGACTCGGCTTCGCGAAATGCCGCCGCTCGCGGCTGGTCATCTCTGGCGCGTGCAAATCGAGAGCATCCAGAACCTCGAAACGTCGCTGGCCGCCAACCGTCCCCGCGCCCTCATCCAAATGGCGACCGGCAGCGGCAAGACGTTCACGGCCGTCAACCGGCCGGGCAAGCGACACCTGCGCAAGCCGAAGTGGAATGCCGAGAAGAACCCCGAAGGCCGCTGGCGGTCGTTCGACTACGACGAATTGATGAAGCGCGACAAGGTGAACCTCGACATCTTCTGGCTCAAAGACACGAGCCTCGAAGACTCCGACGATCTCCCCGCCCCCGACGTACTAGCCCAAGAAATCGCCGACGATCTCCAGACGGCCCTGGAGCAATTCACCGCGATCGCGGAGAAAGTGAAGGGATAGCCCCGCTTGCGATCGGCGCGTATTGTAAGATCGCCTAAAAAATCCGGCTGGGAGAAGGGGACAGTCCCCGTTTTGCTCCGCGGACTCCGAAAAAGGGGGACAGTCCCCGTCGGATCTGTTAGGCGCTGCGAATCAAAAGATCCCCGCCCCAAACCCCTCGGTCTTCGGCGGGATATCGCTGGCCGCGCCATCGCGGCTCGCGGCCGCTGGCGCGGATGGAATCGATGGCGCCGGTTGCTGGGCGGCGACCTTGTGCGGCGGGCGGGGTTGTTGTTCGGCCGGCTGGATTTGGCTCGCCGGCTCGCTGCCGGGGCGCACGTAGACGTGCTGATGACCGTCGCGTTCCGGTGGGCGATGGCTTGGAGAATCGCGGCGCTGCGGCTTTGCGGCGCGCTGGGTTTGGGGGGTGCGGTGCGGTTGGGCGAAAGCTTCTTCGTGGTCGAAGTCGTCATACCGCGACATGTAGCCCGGCAACTTGGCCCGCTCCAACTCGTCGTGAAACTCGCGGATCACGCGGTCTTGGATCATTTCGCGGCAGGCCGAGTTGATTGGATGCGCGATGTCGGCATAAAGCTTGGTCCGGCCCTCCTCATCCTTGACGGCCCGATCTTCCTTGAGGCGGGCGCCGCATTGGTTGCAATGAGGGGCTTTGAGGTGGTTTTTGCAGCCGCACTGCGGGCAGTGCGCCGTCAGCTTGCGGCTCGGCATGGCCACGAACGGACCGTTCGCCCCTTCGATGATCTTCAGATCCCGGATGACAAAGCAATCGTCGAACGTGATCGAGCAAAACGCTTGCAGCCGCTCGCCCGTCTCTTCCATCAACTTGATCCGCACTTCGGTGATTTCCACGGCCATTCTCCTCGTGAAAGTGGCAACGTTTGGCCTCCCGAATCGCACTCCTCACAGTGACCGCACGGCAAACACGCGCTGGAATCCTCGGCTGCGCAGCCGTCTCGCCGCGCGGCGGGCGTGGCCGGCGTTGCGGCAGATGCCGAAATAGCTCGTCCCACTGCCGCTCATTTGCGCCGCGATGCAATCCAGCTTGGAAAACTCGGCGCGCATCGTTTCGATCCAAGGAGACAAGCGCCCGGCCGCCGTCTCCAGGCGGTTGAAAACCGCGCCGGCCAAGTGCCGTCGGTTGCCGCTGCGCAACGCCGTAAGCAGCCCGTCGGCTGTGCGCGGCGGATCGCCCGGCCGGCATTCCGCATAAACGGCCGCGGTCGAAAGCCCTTCGGGCGGCGCGGCCACGACGAAATCCAGCGATGGAAGGCCTGTCATCGGTTGAATCCTTTCCCCACGCCCCTGGCACAACGCCGGCCCGGCGCCGAGAAAGAACGGCACGTCGCTTCCGATTTCTCCAGCCAATTGGCTGACGCGGTCGATCGGCCAACCGAGCTTCCAGGCCAGGTTGGCTGCGATCAAAGCGGCAGCGGCATCGCTGGATCCGCCTCCTAGACCGGCGGCGGACGGAATCCGCTTGGTCAGTTGCAGCGAAGCGCCGGCAGAACTCCCTGAACGGCGCCGCAACAGATCCACGGCTCGCATCGCAACGTTGTCATATCCCTCCGGCAACTTTTCCCACTCAACGACCGGCGAACGTCCTGATTCGTCTGGCTCGACGTGCTTTTGCAAGCCGCAAGCCCATTGGCATTTGAGATTGAGCCGTCCCCGCGAGTCCTCTCGAAAAGACAGACTATCAAACAAGCCGACGGGAACCATGAGCGTTTCGATCTCATGAAACCCATCGTCGCGCCGATCGAGAACCTCCAGAAAGAGGTTCAGTTTCGCCGGCGCCAGAACTTCATATCCTCCTGCGATCTGGCGGACATGCACCCAAGCTGCTCCACAAAGCCAACCCGCCGTTTGTCCCCAGGCATCCCTGTCGCCCCCGAACTCCGCAGCGCCGGTCCTTGTCCCCAAACGAAATGGAAGAAATCGAAAAACTCAGCGACCGAACCTTCTACGGCAACTTAAATGTATCGCGGGCGAACAAGAACGTCAACGGAAGTTTCGATAGAATCACGACTTCGCTCACAACTCGTCATTTGCCGCTGGCACCTTTTCGCGGTCCCTTATCCCCAACCTCCGGTCCCTTCTTCCCGTATTCGATCCGCACCTCGGCCGATTCGATCTGGCGGAAAATGTGCTCCTGTGGAGTCTTGTCCCGCTCCAATTCGCCCGGTTTGGTCTTGAAATTCCGCTCGGTGATGATCCTCTCACTGCACGACACCAGTCCGGTGGAATTGTCGGCCGGAAGGCGGACCGTGCCGGAGATCTTCTGCGTGGCGCCGACGGGCATCATGTCGGGGGGCGCGCCGGCGGGAGCGTTGTCGGACTTGGCCGAGAAGGCGTATTTGACTTCGAGGAAGTCTTCAGCATGAGGCGGTTTGGTCAATTCGGCGATGCCCGAAACGGCTTTGGCCTCGAGCCTCGGATCGAATCCCTCCATCTTCTTGGCCCCGGCCGACGGGCTAACGTTCCAGTGGTCGCCGATTTTCTGCGGCTTGCCCGCATCGAGCAATCCGCGGTAATTCGCTTCGTTCTGCGGGCCGCCGAGCCAAGCCAAGGCGGTCAAGAGCTGTTGGGCGTCGTCAGACAGCTTAACCGACTCATCGGCCGGCACGACCGTGTCTTTTTCGTCCTTGCGTTCAACGATCAGGACGGTCTTGGGCTTGACCAACTCAATCGCCGCCGCGAGTTCGATCTTCGTCGTCGCCTTTTCGACCGTAATGGTCAGCTTGGAAGGAAAGCCATCCTCTCGGACTTCATTGACCTCATAGTCGCCCTGGAATTCCGTGCGCGAATTCTGCGCTTTGCGGGAGAGTTCCTTGTCTGCCTTCTTGACGACGTGCTCCAAGGTTCGATTCAGCACGATATGGGCGCGCTGACGGTCGCCGACCTGGCGCGGATGGAGCCATTGAATCTTGAATCCCGCATCCGGAGGGGAAGCGGCCAGAAGGCTCGCATAAGCCGCCAGCAGAATCGTGCCGATCCAGAGCCGCCGCAATACCCGCTTTCCTCGATTCCCGTTCATCGTTTTTCCTGGACTTTCGCACATTGCTAACGACCTTTCTCGTTCGCTTCGAGCTTCTTGACCGCCTCGGGCAGCGCCGGATCGACGATCCCCCGAGCACCGCGACCTTGATCCACGCGATCCTTGGCATCGTCGCTGATCGAAGTCACGTCGGCATCCCAAAACTTGCTCCGCTCGGCCTCAGGCGCCGGCTTGAGTGGCCGAATGATTCGAAATCCGACGCCGAGCGCCTCGGGCTGCGTGAACCACCAGGGGCTCTTGGGGCTATTCGGATCGGTGTCGCGCCAATCGTCGTCGCTCGACTCGCGCCGCGAGGCCGAGCGGCATTCCACGGCGTCAGCGTCCCACGAGCCGCCGCGCAGCACGCGCGGGAACAGTTTCGTGGGCCAGACGATCGCGTCTTTCCAGTTCGTCGCGCGGCCGGCGAATTTCTTGTATCCCTCCGGCAAACTCTGGTCGAGCACCCATTCCGAGGCGTTGCCGTAGATGTCGTAAAGACCCCAAGGATTCGGCAGCTTTTGGCCGACCTCGTGCGTGGTTTCGTTGGAATTGTCGAAATACCAGGCGTATTTGCCGAGCTGCGCCGGATCGTCGCCATAGAAATAGGGGGTCGTCGTGCCGGCACGGGCGGCGTATTCCCACTCGGCTTCCGTTGGTAGTCGATAGAAATCGCTGGTAAGTCGGCTGAGCCACTTAGTGTATTGCTTGGCGGCGAATTGCGACATGGTGACCGCCGGAAGCCGCGGTTTCTGACCATTGCGGAACGTGAACGTCGGGTCGTATAGGTTCGAGGGGGCGGTCACGGCGTCGGCTTGATTGTCCTTCGTCACGGGGCGCAGCGGCGGCTGCAATCCCTCAAAACCCTTGAAGACATCCGTGATCTTCATGAACTCCTTGTACTCGCCCCAAGTGAGTTCGAACTTGCCGATCCAAAACGGCTCGATCGTCACGTCGAACTGCGGTCCCTCGGCCGGCTTGCGCCCCTTTTCCGAATCCGGGCTTCCCATCTTGAATTGGCCGCCTGCGATCGGCACCATCTCGAACTGCACGTCGGTCCCAGGGATCTTGGCCGTGTAAGGGACCATGAAGCCGTGCCCGGCCTTGACGATCCGCCCGTCCTTCGGTTGCTCGTCAACCAGCCCGAGCACGGCCCCATGCGTCGCAGCGGCCTTTACGACTGGCTCCGTCTGCCGCGGCGGCGCGGTTCGAGCGGGTTCGGCAGTGGCAGCAAGGACGGCCAACATCGCGACGAACGGAAGTCGTCTTCGCAACCGCCGTCGTGGCGCTGAAGGCTCATTTGAAATGCCGCCATCCGAGTCGTGCGCAATGTTGTTCATCTTCGAGATCGTTCGTTGGGTTATGCTTTGTCGTCTGGGTCATCGTCCCATGATAAACCAAGCCGCGTCGCATTGGCAGCAGGTTGTTGAGTCATGCTCAGTGGATCGGCTCCGCGCCAACGGCTGCCCTGTAGCAATAGTCAAACAACAATTCGCACTCGCGCCGCTGAATCTGGCGGCAGAGCATCTCACTCGCGGATTGCCCCTGAGCCGCTGCGCACAGATCGACGAAGCGGAACGGATCCCAGGTCGTCTGTTCGGTGAGGAAGGTGGACGCTCGATCCAATTTCTCAGCCGCGGCCAATTCGCGGGCAGCGACCGCCAATGGTGCGAAAACTGGATGGACGCCGACGCGGCGAAACCAGTATTTGGCGTTGCCGTAATCCGGCTCGCGGCGGTGCAAAATGCCGTGCCAGTAGCTGCCGCTCGGGTTCTCGATCGACTGGCTGATCGTATGCGATTCGTCGAAGCAGTCGTACAGCAGAAACAACCCAGCCCGGCAGGCCTCGGCCATCTCTCGATCCGCGATCCGCTGCGGCGCGAACCCGTCTTCAAGCGGCAAAGTCTTGATCTTCGCCAGCGCGCGGTCAGGCTGGCCCGACCCCAGTTCGTTCAACGGCGCGGCAGCGAGAAGCGGCGTGAAGATGGGTCCGTAGTTCATGGCGGAGGTTCGGAAGTCGGAGGTCGTAGGTCGGACGGCGCGCCTGGGCGGTAGTTCCACCTCGGTCACTTCGCCGGCACTGCTCGCTCGATCCAGTTTATGGTACAAAACTACGATCGACGATGCAGCGCTTTCCATATTCAAACCTCTGACCTCCAACCTCGCTTGGTAGTGCCCTCCGGTTCGCAAGCGAACTGGCTAACGAGCGGTCTCAGTCCTTCGATTGACCTCCGACCCCAGTCTCGCATGTGGAAAACCGTCACCATTGTCGGAGTCGGCCTGATCGGTGGTTCGATCGGACTGGCGCTGCGCGAGCGGGAATTGGCCGAGCGCGTCATTGGCGTCGGGCGACGAGCGGCGTCGTTGCGAAAGGCGAAATCAATGGGAGCCGTCAGCGCGACGACGCTCAGCCTCGAACAAGGCGTTGCGGAGGCGGATGTCGTGGTCGTCTGCACTCCGATCGCACAGATCCCCGAGCAAATCCTTCAAGCCTCGTCAGCTTGCCGGCCAAGCGCGCTGATTACCGACGCGGGCAGCACCAAGGCCACGATCGTGCAGATCTTGAACGGCCAGCTTCCCGAGTCGGTTCGCTTCGTTGGCAGCCATCCGCTGGCGGGCAGCGAAAAATCCGGCCCAGAGGCCGCCAGCGCCGATCTATTCGAGGGGCGAATCGTGGTTGTCACCCCAGGTCCAACGACCCGCGAGGGAGTCGCTGCGGATGCGGCCGATTTTTGGTCGGCGCTTGGGGCCACGGTGTTCATGATGAACCCCAAGGACCACGACGCGGCTCTAGCCTCGACCAGTCATCTTCCGCATCTTCTGGCATCGCTATTGGCCGGAGTGACGCCGCGCGCCGATTTGCCATTAACCGCGACCGGCTGGCAAGATACGACGCGAATCGCGGCCGGCGACCCCGAGTTGTGGGCGCAAATTCTGCTGGATAACAAGCGAAACGTCTTGAAGTCGTTGGCCCGGTTTGAGAAAACGATGCAAAGAGCCAAGACGGCCCTGGAACGGAGCGATTCGAAAACTCTCCAGCGGCTCTTGGCGGAAGCCAAAGCGATCCGCGATGCTGTGGGAAGTTGACATCTATCCGGCCGAGGGACAGCCGGATCGCGCCGCGCGCGGGATTTCGGCCGATGCCGCCGACTTCGGGCTGGCCCAAGACCTTCGCGTGACGGCCGCCGTCGGCCATCTGATTCAAGGCGAACTGAGCCACGACGACGTTTCGCGGCTGGCTCGCGAACTGCTGGCCGACCCGGTCGTCGAACGAGCTATCGTGGCGCCCGTGGGCGACGCTTCCCTCGCAACACTCCCTCTCCCAAAGGGAGAGGGGACCGGACAGGTGGCATCCCCGCGGTTTCGTCTGGTCCATGTCCTGCCCAAACCGGGCGTGATGGACCCCGTAGCCCAAAGCACGCTTTCTGCGATCCGGGATTTCGGCCTTGAGGCCGAGGCGGTCCGCACGCTGCGAAAATACTGGCTCGGCGATTTGACCGAAGATCGGTTTCGCCTGCTGCTGACGAAGGTGCTTGCCAACGACGCGATCGAGCAAGTCATCGTCGGCCCGCTCAATTTCGAGCGATTGGAATTCGGCTCGGAGTATTGTTTCAAGTTGGTCCGCGTGCCGCTCTCGGGAATGGACGAGTCGGCCTTGATGCGGCTGAGTCGCGAGGGGCAGCTTTATCTATCGTTGGCGGAAATGCAGGCGATTCAAGAATACTTTCGTGCGTTGGGGCGCGAGCCGACCGACGCCGAATTGGAAACTCTCGCCCAAACCTGGAGCGAGCATTGCAGCCACAAGACGCTGGCGGGGCGGATCGCTTACCGCGGACCGGAGGGTCTTCGGCGTTTCGAGAACATGCTCAAGGAGACGATCTTCGCCGCCACGCAGGAGATTCGCAAAGCGCGGCGGGAGCGCGGCCAGGAGGATTGGTGCGTCAGCGTTTTTGAGGACAATGCCGGAGTGATTCGCTTCGACGAGCAAACCAACATCGTGTTCAAAGTCGAGACGCACAACCATCCATCGGCCCTAGAGCCCTACGGCGGCGCGAATACGGGCCTCGGCGGCGTGATTCGCGATTCTATCGGCACGGGGCTCGGCGCGAAACCCGTTTGCAACACCGACGTTTTCTGCTTCGCACCGCCGGAGACCTCTTCCGACACCGCGCCTGCCGGCGTCTTGCACCCGCGGCGGGTAATGAAAGGGGTCGTCTCGGGAGTGCGCGATTACGGCAACCGGATGGGTATCCCCACGGTAAATGGAGCGATCTATTTCGATCCTAGATATCTCGGCAATCCGCTCGTTTTCTGCGGCAGCGTCGGACTTTTACCCCGCGACAAATCGCACAAGGCTCCGCAGCCGGGAGACCAGATCGTCGTGGTCGGCGGCCGGACCGGTCGTGACGGCATCCACGGGGCGACTTTCAGCTCCGCCGAACTCACGAGCCAAAGTGAATCTCTTTCCGGCGGGGCGGTGCAAATCGGCAACGCAATCACCGAAAAGATGCTGCTCGACGTGCTGCTCGCCGCGCGCGACCGCGGGCTGTACAGCGCCGTCACCGATTGCGGCGCCGGAGGTTTTTCGAGCGCCGTCGGCGAGATGGGAGAGAAGATCGGCGCGGAGGTGTGGCTCGATCGCGCCCCGCTCAAGTATCAGGGCCTCTCGTATACCGAGATTTGGATATCTGAGGCCCAAGAGCGGATGGTGCTCGCGGTGCCGCCGCGGAATTGGCCGGAGTTATCGGCGCTTTGTGAATCGGAAGGGGTCGAAGCCACGGTGATCGGTCAGTTCGTGCCCACCGGCCGGCTGAAGCTAAAGTACGGCGACCAGGAAGCGGCCGATTTGGCAATGGAATTCCTGCACGGCGGGCGGCCGCCAGTGGTCCGCGACGCGGCCTACGCTCCCACCGAAACGGCGGCGCTGCACTGGCCCGCCGCACTCGCTCATTCGACGAACTTCTCCGATCAGCTTCTCAAGATTCTCGGCTCGCTGAATGTGTGCAGCAAGGAATGGGTGATCCGGCAATACGATCACGAGGTGCAAGGCGGAAGCGTCGTCAAGCCGTTGGTCGGCGCGAGCAACGACGGCCCGAGCGATGCGGCCGTCGTTCGGCCGGTGCTCTCGTCGCGGCGCGGGTTGGTCGTCGCCTGCGGGATGAATCCGCGCTACGGCGACTTTGACACGTATCACATGGCCGCCAACGCCATCGACGAGGCGATTCGCAACTGCGTCGCGGTCGGGGCCGATCCGGAGCGCATCGCGATTCTCGACAACTTCTGTTGGGGCGATTGCGAGCGCCCCGAAACGCTTGGCTCATTGGTGCGGGCGGCGCTTGCCTGCCACGATCTGGCCGTCGCGCTCGGCACCCCGTTCATCAGCGGCAAGGACAGCCTCAACAACGAATTCCGCTTCACCGACGCGGCGGGCGTCAAGCAAACGATCGTAATCCCGCCGTCGCTGTTGATTAGCGCGCTCGGCCAGATTGCGGACGTAAGCCTCGCGGTGACGATGGACTTGAAGCACGTGGGCAACGTGCTGTATCAAGTCGGCGCGACGAAAGACGAACTCGGCGGATCGCATCTGGCCCTCGTCGAGAAACTTGCGGGCGGGCATGTGCCGAAAGTGAACGCCCTATTGGCGAAAGCGACGTTCGCCGCGCTGCACAAGGCAATTGAATTGCGATTGGTTCGCTCTTGCCACGATCTCAGCGAAGGCGGACTGGCCGTCGCCGCGGCGGAAATGGCGTTTGCCGGCGGCCTGGGGGCGCGGATTTTCCTCGAACAAGTGCCCAATCAACTGGACCTAACCGCGCTGGAGAGCGCCGCGACCGCGAACAGTCCGTCGATCATCAACGCCCTTCTATTGTTCGCCGAATCGAATACGCGGTTCCTCTGCGAGGTCCCTCAAGATGCGGTGGGGCACTTCGAATCGATGCTCGGCGACGTGCCGCACGCCGCCGTGGGCGAGGTCATCGCCGAGCCGAAACTCCAAATCGTAAACGTTGACCCGGCCAATCCGTTCCATGTAATCGATGCCAGTTTAACGGACTTGAAGGAAGCCTGGCAGAAGCCGCTTCGCTGGTAACTGTAGTGGGCACACGCCGTATGGCGTAACCCGACGCGGCGGCGGACGGCACACGGAGTGTGCCTGCTACACTACGTCCGTCTCGACCCCTGACCTCAAATACGTTGCAATGGTTCAACCACGCGTTTTGATCCTGCGGGCGCCCGGCACGAACTGCGACGGCGAGACCGCGCACGCGTTTTCGCTCTCCGGCGGACGGACCGAGGTGCTCCACATTAATCGCCTGCTCGAACAGCCGAGCCTTTGCAACCAGCATCAAATCCTTTGCATTCCGGGCGGCTTCAGCTTCGGCGACGACATCGCCTCCGGCCGCATCTTCGCCAATTTGATCCGGCACCACCTGGCCGACGCCATGCGCGAATTCAGAGCGGCGGGCAAGCTGATCCTCGGCATCTGCAACGGCTTTCAAGTGCTCATCAACTCGGGCATCCTGCTCGAGGACGACCGGCGGCACGGCCCCCCGGCCACGCTGGCTTGGAACCGCTCCGGCCGGTTCGAGGATCGCTGGGTGCAGCTCAAGACCGACGGCTCCAAGTGCGTCTTTCTCGCCGGCATCGATTCGATGTATCTGCCGATAGCCCACGGTGAAGGCCGGTTCGCCGCCCGCTCCCCCGACGTGCTCGACGACCTAGACCACGCCGGACAACTCGTGCTCCGCTATACGGCAAGCGATCCTAGTAGGGTGCGTCAAGTCCGCGCAGACGCACCGCCACAAGACCCAGCCACATCCACTACATCAGTTTTGAAAGCTCCTCAAACCCTTGTCCCGTACCCCGAAAACCCCAACGGCGCCGAGCGCGACGTAGCGGGCGTTTGCGATCCCACCGGTCGCATCTTCGGCCTCATGCCGCACCCGGAGCGCCATGTCGATCCATCGCAACACCCGCGCTGGACCCGCGGCGAAGCTCGCACGCCCGGCGACGGTCTGCGAGTATTCGCCAATGCGGTGGCGTATTTCCGCTAACTTCACGGCGCCAGCAGAAGCCTTCCCGGCGATTGCAGATAGCCGATCACTTCATTCAGAAAGCGGGCGGCGGCGGCGCCGTCGACCAGGCGATGGTCGTACGAGAGGCTGAGCGGCATCATCAACCGCGGCTCGATGCGGTCTTCGACCACGACCGGCAGCTTCCGCGAGCGACCGAGGAGGAGAACCGCCACCTCGGGGAAGTTGATGATCGGCGTGGAGTAGGTGCCGCCGATGGCGCCGAGGTTGCTGATCGTGAACGACCCGCCGCGGAGGTCGTCGAGCGTGTATTGCGTGGCCTTCGCCTTCTCGGCAAGCGTGGTAAGCGATTGGGCGATGTGTGGGATGGTGAGCTTGTCGACGTCGCGCACGACCGGCACGACCAGCCCGCGCGGCGTGTCGACGGCGATCCCGAGGTTCACATAGTCCTTGTAAATGATCTGGCCGTTCTCCATGTCGAGCGAGGCATTCAACATGGGATGCTGCCGAAGCGACAAAGCCACGGCCTTCATCACGAACACGAGCGACGTGAGCTTGGCATTCGAGCCAGCGTAATCGGCAACGCTCCCTTTGCGGATTCGCTCCAATTCGGTGATGTCGGCGTCGTCGAAATTAGTGAGGTGCGGGATCGTGAAGGCGGACCGCACCATGTTGGCCGCGATCGTCTTGCGAATCTTCGGCATTGCCTCGCGGCGGATGGGTCCCCAGGCGTCACGGTCCTGAGTGCCGGTGGGAGGAGCGGCGGGCGCGGAGCTGGTGGCGTGCCGGACTGCGGCGATCACGTCCTCGCGCAAGATACGGCCGTCCGGCCCCGTGCCGCGAACGCGCGACAGTTCGACGCCCAGTTCGCGCGCCAAGCGGCGCACGGCGGGACCGGCCGGCGATGGAGGGCCCTCCGCTGGGGTCTCGTCTTCGGGCTCCTGCGGCGCGGCCAAGGGAGCGGCGCGAGGCGGCATCGGCGCTGCGGAACGACCGTTGTCTCCCTTCGCCGTTGGGGCCGGAGTGGGCCGTTCGGCCGCCGGCGCCGCAGTGCGCGGCTTCTCCCTCGGCGCTTCGGCCTTGCTGGGCGCCGGTTTCGCGGGAGCGGGCTTGGGCGCCGCCTTGGCTGGCGACTCGGCTTTAGCCGCTGGCTTACTCGGCGCCGCTTGCGGCTTAGCCGTGGCCGCGAGTGCCGCCTCTTCGAGCGAGAGGAGCACTTGTCCGACCTTCACCGTATCCCCCGGCTTGATGTGAATCTTCGTGACCCGCCCGCCGAGCGGCGTGGGGACCGGAATGACCGCCTTCTCGGTCTCGACCTCGATCACCTCCTGCTGAGGTTTGACAACGTCCCCTTCTTTGACCAGCAGGCTCACCACGTCGCCCGAGGCAATGTTTTCACCGAGGTCCGGCAGCTTGAAATCAGGCATGGCAATTAAGTACGAAGTACGAAGTGCGAAGTACGAATGTCGTTGGGCACGCTGTGCCTGCCAGACTGATGGTTGGCTACGAGGCGAAGGGGTCGGATTTTTCCGGGTCGATGCCGAGGTCGTGGATGGCTGTGGCGATTTTGGCACGGTCGAATAGGTCATGGTCGGCCAAGCGAGTCAGCGCAGCGATCGTCACGCATTCTGCATCGACCTCGAAGAACCGACGCAGGGCAGGGCGGGACTCGCTGCGGCCGAAGCCGTCGGTTCCCAGCACGAACAAGCCGCCGGGAACCCAGGGATCAAGCTGCTCGGGCACTGCTCGCACGTAGTCGGAGGCGGCGATGAACGGGCCTTTCGCCCCCGCGATCGCTTTTTCGAAATACGATTGCCGCGGCGGCTCGGTCGGATGGAGCATGTTCCAGCGGCGGCAGGCATTGGCGTCGCGGCGGAGTTCCTTGTAGCTCGTGACGCTCCACACGTCGCTCGACACGCCATACTTCTCGGCCAGAATTGCCTGCGCCCGCTGCACTTCGCGCAGGATCGCCCCGCTGCCGAAGAGCTGCACGCGCGGCCCCTGCCCCCCGACCTCCAAGCTCGACAGCCGGTAAATTCCGCGGACGATCCCTTCTTCAACCCCCTCGGGCATCGGCGGCATCTTGTAGTTTTCGTTGCCGATGGTGATGTAGTAGATCGCGTCTTCGCACTTTTCATACATCCGGTGCATGCCGTCGAGAATGATTACGGTCGATTCGTAGACGAACGCCGGATCGTAGCTGCGAATGTTCGGATAGGCGATCGCGAACAGGTGGCTATTGCCATCCTGATGCTGCAAGCCCTCGCCGGCGAGCGTCGTGCGGCCAGCCGTGCCGCCGAGCAGGAAACCCTTGGCCCGCGAATCGAGCGCTGCCCAAATCTGATCGCCGATCCGTTGGAAGCCGAACATCGAATAGTAGATGAACATCGGGATCATCGTCACTCCGTGCGTGGCATACGACGTGCCGGCGGCGACGAACGAAGCCATCGAACCGGCCTCGGTGATCCCTTCCTCGAGAATCTGGCCGTCGGTCGCTTCGCGGTAATAGACCAATTGGCCCGAGTCGACCGGTTCATATAACTGGCCGGCATGGCTATAGATCCCGCATTGCGTGATGAGCGCCTCCATGCCGAAGGTGCGCGATTCGTCGGGCACGATCGGCACGATGAACTTGCCGATCTTCTTGTCTCGCAGGAGCGTTCCCATCAAGGAGACGACGCCGGTCGTAGTGGAGATCTCGCGACCGACACTCTTGTCGATGAACGCCTTGTACTCGGCGAGCTTCGGCGTCTTGAGCGGCAGCGGCACCATCGGCCGGCCCGGCACGTAGCCCCCCAGCGATTGGCGGCGCTCGTGGAGATACTTCATCTCCGGTGAATCGTCGGCCGGGCGATAGAACGGGGCCTTCGCCACTTCGTCGTCGGAGATCGGGATGCCGAACCGCGAGCGGAATTCGCGCAGCTCATCTTCGTTGAGCTTTTTCTGCTGGTGCGTGGCGTTGCGACCCTCGCCGACTTCGCCCAGGCCATAGCCCTTGATCGTCTTGGCGAGGATCACCGTCGGCTTGCCTTTGCATTCGACGGCCGCCTTGTAGGCGGCGTAGACCTTCTCCGGATCGTGCCCGCCGCGGCGGAGTTTTTTCAGCTTCTCGTCGGACAGATGGCTAACCATCTCCAGCAGCTCGGGATACTTTCCGAAGAACTGCTCGCGGATATAGGAGCCGGGCATGACATTGTACTTTTGATACTCGCCGTCCACGACCTCACCCATCCGCTTGACTAACAGTCCGCTCTCGTCTTTTGCCAGCAGCTCTTCCCAATCGTCGCCCCACAGCACCTTGATCGCGTTCCAGCCGGCGCCGCGGAAGATGCCTTCGAGTTCCTGAATGATCTTGCCATTGCCGCGCACGGGGCCATCGAGGCGCTGGAGATTGCAGTTGATGACGAAGATCAGGTTATCGAGATTCTCCCGCGAGGCGAGCGTGATCGCGCCGAGCGTCTCCGGCTCGTCGCATTCGCCGTCGCCGAGGAAAGCCCACACGTGCGCGCCGCTAGTGTCCTTCAGCCCGCGATCTTGCAGATACTTATTGAACCTCGCGTGGTAGATGGCCTGGATCGGTCCCAGACCCATCGAGACAGTCGGGTATTCCCAAAACTCGGGCATGAGCCAAGGGTGCGGATACGACGATAACCCGCCCCCCTTGGCCAACTCGCGGCGGAAGTTCTTGAGTTGCGTTTCCGTGAGCCGGCCTTCCAGAAAGGCCCGAGCATAGATCCCGGGGGATGCGTGCCCTTGGAAATAGATCTGGTCGCCGGAGAAGTTTTCTCCCTTGCCGTGGAAGAAATGGTTGAAGGCGACTTCATACAGCGTGGCGGCGGAGGCGTAAGTCGAAATATGGCCGCCGATACCCAAAGAAGCATCCTTGTTCGCCCGGACGACCATGGCCATCGCGTTCCAGCGAATGATGCTCTTGATGCGGCGCTCGATCTCGCGGTTGCCAGGATACGGGGGCTGCTTATCGGCGGAGATGGTGTTGATGTAAGGAGTGGTCGCCGCAAACGGCAACTCGACCCCTGAGCGGTGCGCCAATTCGTCCAACGCGGAGAGCAAGTAGTTAACCCGCTCCGGCCCTTTGCTCTCCAGGACATAGCGGAGCGATTCGAGCCATTCCTGCGTTTCGGCCGGATCGGAGTCTTCGATCGCTGCCGAGGGGACTTCCCCGGCTGGGATCGCCTCGACCTCGCCGGGCTGAGTCGCCGCGGCATCGGCATCGGGATCCAGCAATTCAGCTTCCATGACCTCCGGCTCGATTATTTCGTTGCCATCGACCACCGGTTCGACGTGCTTGCCGTTCGCCGGCGCACCGTTGGTGGCCTTTTCGCCGGCCCCATGGCTGATTTCACCTCTGGCCATAACTTATTACCTCGACTTGTCTTAAAACCGGCATCGCCGGCCGCCTGTTCCCTTGTACCTAGGCATCGCTTGGTATGCCTCACCGCGAGATCAGCCTCGCGATAAGCCATGCGACCGATGCCAATCTGCTCGGCCGGCATTGCTGCGCAACGTGTAATTGTATGGCGAACGTGCAGTCAACAATACCGCCCCGATCCATCGCAGCGACGGCAACCTGCTTTTTTGGCCTCAATCGCGATCCAATCTCTCCATCATGATTTAAGTTACGGCATTATCCTTAACCGCGCAACGTCCGTAAAGGGGAATGCGCGGGGGGCGCGGCAGTTGCGTCGTTTGAGCCATTGTCACGCGGCGGTAACATCCCATCTCGTCGAATTGCGGCCTCTCCAGCGATTCGCTAACCTCAAGTCGTCGTTGGGACAACTCGATCATTCGGAGGCACAACCATGAAACGCTTCAGATTCGCGGACATGTCACGGATGCTCAGTGGGAGCGTGTCGCGGCGCGCAAGGAATTCAGTGCTGCTGGCGACGGCGGTTTGCCTGGCCCTGGCTTGCGCGGCGCGCGGAGCCGAGCAACAGGACGCCGACTCCCTTGAACGGCTGCAATCGGAGATTCAGCGCAATCTACCTGCTGGCTGGACCGCGACCATCGATCCCGCGTTTCGCGAGTCGCCGCGAGCCGACGTTGAGAAACCAGCCTTGGTAATCAGCAGCGCCGACAAGCTGAGCATTGAGACGCAGTTTCCCGGCGCCGCGCCCGGGCAAGAGCCATTCAAGGAGTCACGTCAGGTCGAAATCGTGCTTGCCGTATGCCCTTTCCTAACGCCTGAGCAATACGCGGCCGCGCGGCAGAAGAACGAAGAAGGCACGAAATCGCGAACCGACTTCGAGCGCAAGCTGCGCGACATCCCCTGGGCGCACAAAGGCGGGTCGCCGATTCCGCCCTCGGCCTTTCGCGCCAGGGACGAGCGCGATCGGCGGTTGATCTTGGAATACGCGTTGCTCTGGAATCGCGCCGAGCTGCGGTCGCTACCGACGCATTATCTCGGGAGCTTGTCATTTGACATAACCCTGCCGCCGGAAAACTCTCTAATCGTTGACCGGTCGAAGGCAACGGAGTATGACGAAATCGTCAAGGCGCTCAAACGGTTGCTAACGCCATACGAGAAAGAGGATCGCGCTCGCTGACGGCTGACTTGCCCGGGAGATTGGGTGGATCGACGCGACATGCCGAAATTGACTCGTCCCATTGATCGATCGATTGGCAGTCGATTGCAGTTCGCGGCCAAATCCGCTAGTCTCGATTTTTAATTGTCGGGCAAGCGTCACTTCGGTGGGCGGCCTCATGAAAGATAATCTGCTCGCGCTGGCCGGGGCGATCGTGGGTGGAACGATCGGCTTTTTCGGTTTCGGCTGGTTGCTTGGTCAAGGGTTTTATGCGCTCGTGCTGCCTGGCGGATTGATGGGGATCGGCGCGGGCTGGGTTTTCAATCGCTCGATCTTTGTAGCAATCATCTGTGGCGTGACGGCTACCGCGCTCGGACTCGTCGCCGAGTGGAACTTTCGACCGTTCAACGCTGATGACAGCCTCGGGTTCTATTTCAGACATTTGGGAGATCTCCAACCGATTACATTCCTAATGATCGTGCTGGGCGGCGCGATTGGGTTCTGGGTTCCCTACCGCCGACTTAAGCGAGCCACAGAATAGGAGTCGCCTCCAATGAAGATCGAGCAACTGATTTTCGTCGGCCTCAACGGCTATGCCGTGGCTTTGGACCGAGAGACGGGGGAAATCGTCTGGTCGAACAATCAGATGAAGAGGGGTTACGTCACGCTGCTGCTCGACGGCGACCGGCTGATCGTTTCCACCAATGGCTATATTTATTGTCTTGATCCGCTCAGCGGCGAGATTCTCTGGAACAATCCGCTGAAGGGCTATGGCGCGGGGTCGCCGGCCTCGCTGCTCTCCGTCCGCGGACAGAGTTCGCAAACCATGATCGAGCAAGCCGCCGCCGCGGCGGCGGCAGCTCAAGCGGCAGCGAATGCCGGGTAGCTTCGGACGACCGACGCAAAGTCTTTGTCAGGAAACACGACCATCACCACTAAAAGGAGATCATCACCATGTCCGTCAAGCCAATTCCCGACGGTTATCACACCGCGACGCCGTATTTGATCGTCAGCGACGCAGCCGGAGCGATCGATTTCTACAAGCGGGCGTTCGGCGCCACCGAGCTGTTTCGGATGCCAATGCCAAACGGAAAGATCGGCCATGCCGAGATCAAGATCGGCAACTCGATTCTCATGCTTGCCGACGAATTCCCCGAGATGGGCGCTCGCAGCCCGAAAACGATCGGGGGCACGGCGACCAGCATATTGCTATACGTCGAAGATGTCGATGCACGGTTCAATAAGGCTATCGCCGCCGGCGGAAAAGTCATGCGACCGCTCAAGAACCAGTTCTACGGCGATCGCTCGGGGACGCTGGAAGACCCCTTCGGCCACACCTGGCACATCGGCACGCACATCGAAGACGTGCCGCCCGAGGAGATGCACAACCGCATGGCGGCGGAAATGCAAGCGAAAGGCGGCTAAGAGCCTATCCGAGAACCGCCTGGGCAAAGGGGACAGTCCCCGTTTTGCTCCGCGGACTGCGCAAAAGGGGGACAGTCCCCGGCGGTTCTCGGATAGGCTCTGAGTCCGTCTTAATCCGAAGGAAACGGGATCGCTTCGCCGCTCAGCTCGCTCAGTGCATTTCGGGCGGCGCGCTGCTCGGCTTCCTTTTTGTTGCGGCCCCAGGCGGGGCGATAGCGCTGCTGGCCGATTTGGGCCGAGATCTTGAAGCATTTGCTGTGATCGGGGCCCTTCTCGTCGAGCAGTTGATAGATCGGCGTCGTGCCGTGTTCGCGCTGGGCCACTTGCTGCAACAGCGATTTGTAGTTGCCCCCGAGTTCGCCGCTGACCGCCAACTCGATCTCCGGGCCGATGTGTCTGGTGATGAAACTTCGCACGGCCGCATCGCCGCCATCGAGGTAAATTGCCGCGACGAGCGACTCGAACACGTCCGCCAGCACCGACGGCGGCACGCGCGCGTGCGTGGACATCCCCTTGCCAAGAATCAAGAACTCTTCCAGCCCCAGCGCCTCGCTCATCTTGGTGCAGGTCGTGCGACTCACGACCACCGACTTGATCTTCGTCAAGTCCCCCTCCAGGTATTCGGGATACTGGTGGAAGAGATTCTCGCAGACAACTGCTCCCATGATCGCGTCGCCGAGAAACTCGAGCCGCTCGTTGGAGCCGAGGCGGTGCACGGCGCCGGAGGCGTGCGTGAGCGCGGCCCGCAACAAGAGCTTGTCGCGGAAGACGTATTCAATTCGTCGCTCGCATTCAGCCAAATCGAGCGGAGCAACTTCAGCCGCATCGGGCGGCGAGTAACGGACCATCGGAGATCTTCATCAGGCAAGGCGGGTGGCCAGCCGGCGATAGCCGAATCAAGCCAACAACTCGTTGCCGCGATACCGCGGGCCTTTCCGCGGCCGCTCACGTTGACCAAAGAGTCCGTTGAGAAAGGGGCTTGGCTGCTAACGATCCTAGTCGTCGCCGTGGAGCGCGATTTCGCCACGGTTGGCGTCCTCGCGATCGGCCCATCCCCGTTTTCAACGCCCTCCCACAAAAACACCCAACAACGAGCCTTCCTAACCCTAGTCCAGGCCGAGTGTTTTGTCAATGGAGCCGCTTTCCTGCCAACAGGCTCAGATTTTGCAGATTAAATCCGGAGGAAAAATGGATCGCTCGGTTCCCGTAATGCAACGAGATTTGGCGACGTGCTTTCGCTGTGAAGTGCCCCAGTTCGCTTGTCGCGAACACCCATCTGGCGAGGCACCAGCGGAAAAGTAAGGAGGAATGACTATGTCACGCATAATTACAGCGGGTCTATTCGGACTCGCACTGGCTGCTGTTGCAGCATTTAGTATCGTCCCAGCCTGGGGACGCGGCCCCGGCGGGGGCGGCGGTGGTGGAGGAGGTGGCGGGCGCGGCATGAGCGCGCCAAGCGGCGGGGCTCGCGCGTTTAGCGCGCCCAGCGGTGGCGCTCGGGCTTTCAGTGCACCGAGTGCGGGCACTCGCGCCTTTACGAATGGCGGCGGCCAAACGTTTAACGGTACTGGAGGCGTCCGGAACTTCAATAGCGGGAATTGGGCGTTCGAAAATCGCGGTTGGAACAACGGGAGTTGGAACCGTGGTTGGAACGGCGGTTGGAACGGCCGCAATAATGGTTGGTGGTGGTGGGGCGTTGCGCCTTTGCTCGGCGCGTATTGGGGAAATTGGTATCCGGGCTATTGGAACGGCTACTCCGGCTACCCGGCCTACTATGGCTACGATTACGCCCAGCCCGATTATTACGCCATGAATCAGCCATCCGGCGGCGTTGAAGGGAGCCAATCGACGACGGCAGCGGCGGGGGACAATCAGTATCTTGACGAGGCCATTACCAATTTCCAAAACGGCAACTATCGCGAGGCGCAGCGATTAGCAGGCCATGCGATCGTTGACGATCCGCAGAACGCCGAAGCTCACGCCTTGATCTGCTTGTCCGCATTCGCCACCGGCAACTATCAAGCGGCAGCCGCCGAGGCGCATGCGGTGGCGAGCATTCGCGGAGTCCCTGGCTGGGGACATATCTATGGGCTCTATAACGATGTCGATCGTTTCACCTCTCAGTTTCGTCCGCTAGAGAAGTTCGTCCGCGAACATCCCAAGGACGCGAGCGGGCAGTTCCTCGTCGGCTTCCTCTACATGGCGATGGGGCATCGCGCCGAGGCCCAGGAGCATTTGGCCCAAGTGGTCGACCAGATGCCGAAAGATCGCGTCGCTCAGAATCTATTAGGCGACGCGGGGGGGCAAGTGCCGACGACGGCCACGCGTCCCAGCGGGCCGGAAAGTTTTGAGGGATCCGGGGCCAATCCGGTAAATCCGAATCAGCCTAGCGCCCCCAATCCGCCGACCGAAGATCGTGGCACATCGTCCGGCCATACGCCATCGGGTCCGCCAACTGGCGAACCATTGCCGGCGCCTGCCCGGCCTCGTGCGTACTAGCGCTGACGTTAATTGTCACCGCACAAACCTGAGACTCGCTCTCTCGCGGAGCGAGTCTCTTGCTATTGGCGAACGACGACCGTCACGCGCCACTTATCTCTTCGCCGCCACCAGCTTTCCCGCCGGGCTGAGGCCGGCGGATTTCCAGGCTTGATCCACGCGCTCGCCCGCCAGCTTGACGATCTGCTCGCGCCGCATGCCGGCCAGCCGATCGCGATGGGCACGCGGCGAGATCGGGCCGTCGAAGCCGAGTTCCGCCAGCATCGTCAGCAGCGCCGCGCAATCGATCTTGCCGGTCTCGCCCGGCAGCAGGCGATCGGCCTCCGTGAGCGCGGCCGAATCTGCGACTGCGGGAGCGTCCGAGAGATAAGCCGCGACGATCCGATCCGCCGATAACTTGCGAATGTCATCGAGGCTGCTTCCGGCCGCGTGAATCTGCCAGGGGTCGACGACCGCGCCGACGTTCGGCGCACGGATCATGTTTACGAGCGTCACTATGGCGTCGAACGTATGAATGAACTGGAACGCTCGATTCTTTCGCGCCGCAGCCGGGGCGACAAACTCGATCCCCAAGCGCATCCCCGCTGGGGCCAACAGTCCGCCAATCTCCGCCAGCCGGCGGCGATGGAATTCAAAGTTTTCGTGGTAGGGCCGGGTGTCGTTGGCGGGAGCGAGCGTAGTCACCGCCCGCTTGGCCCCGAGGTCGGCGGCCAACTGAAGAAGTTCCGGCAGTTCGCGCACGCCTTGCTGGTACGTTTCGTCGCTGTCGTCCCAAACGAGCGGCAAGCGAAACGCGCCGACCTTCAATCGAGCGCTATCGAGCAGCCGGCGCGAATGCGGTAAGCCATGCGCCTTCACCTGCTGCTGAAAATCGATGAGATCGAGGTCGATCCCTTTGAAGCCGAACGACAACGCCAATTCGATGATTTCGCTTTGGCGCCCTGAGACGCCGATCCCCTCGGTGCTGAGATTCTTGAACATCCCCTCCCCTTCGTCGCAATGCCCTCAAACAACCGAATTATGACAAAACCGCGATGGACCGAACAGGGGCAAGCCGTGGAAGTGGTGAATGGCGAAAAGCCAAGCGGCATTGCTGTTCCACCGCGTCGCCCGGTGAAGCTATATTTTCCTGTGCGCACAAGCGAATCAGCCCGGTTTAACCACCAAGGGCACGCAGGGCGCGTTATTTATCAACGGGAGCGATCGATGGATTTCGGGCATGTCTGGAAAATCCTGGTTTTGGCAATTGTCCAAGGCGCGGCCGAATTGCTCCCGGTCTCCAGTTCGGCTCATGTGGCGATCGCCGCGAAGCTGATCGGGTTCGATCTGGGCACGGATGCCAAGGCCGACGTGCAATGGGCCTTCCTGCTGATCATGCTTCACACCGGGACGATGTTCTCCGTGCTCGTCTACTTTTGGTCCCGCTGGAAACCGCTCCTCAAGCAGGTCCCCGCGCTGATCCTGGCGACGATCGCAACGGGTGTCGTTGGATTTGGCCTGAAGAAGTTGATCGAGCGCGTCGTGCTGCACGACTCGGCCGGCAATCCGCAAGA
>DASZFO010000346.1 GCA_035939775.1 Pirellulales bacterium
CGGCCGGATTTGTTAGGTGCTCTTGTGGGGCGAAAACAAATCATCATGTGATTGGCAACAGGTTCAGTTGGTCAAGCGTATTTAAGGTCGTGTTCCATGTCTACCGCGCGCAGGCCGCAGCCCGAGGAAGTCGAGCAATTGCTCCGCAACGCGCAGTTGCGCGACGAGTTGGAGCCATACTTCGACGAGTCGATCGGGCAGTTGAACGTGGCCGGTCTGCCGACGCCAGTCGAGAATGAATTCCTCGCCTCGATGTTGGCTTGGGAGCGGGCGCCGGCGCTGCCGATCGGTCAGTGGTTCGAGCCGGAGTTGAAGCTACCGCCGCCGGATGAGTTGACCGATGCTGAGCTACATGCCGCATTGTGGGACGCGATCCAAAAGCTGTTCGCCAAACGGATCGTGCTCGACTTCACCGACCATCTCTCGGACCGGGCACTCTATTGCCTGATCTATCGCGACATTCTGCCGTCACCCGAGAAAAAGATCGACGCGCCGCAGAACTACCTGCATTGGGATTGCTCCGATGCGGGCGGGGACGCCGATCTTTGGCTCCGCTTCTACGCCACCGAAGAAGACCGCGCGAATTGGGCCGACGATTTCCCCGGCCCACTCCCGCCGCGCGAAGCGCCCCCCTATCCGCGCAAGATGCCGCAGGCGCCGTTTTGAGCAAGCCAAACGCACGCAGCCCCGCTGCAAGCGCGGCCGGTGGCACTGGCTAGAAACGTCGGCCAGTGCAGAGTCACCAACCAACATTAGCCCCGCGCTTGGTCTTCCGAGACGCAACAACACCTTAATTCGGCCGCTGGGGCGGGTTCCGGCGCTGGCCGACTTCGCTGGCCGGTGCCACCCTCTCCGCGCTACTACCACACGCGATCGCCACTCCTCTTCGGCGCTTCATGGGGAGGCCGATTGCTCGTATACTTAAGTTGATGGACGCAAGGGATCGGCTCAGCACGGGAATTCCCGGACTCGATAAGCATTTAGGGGGCGGCCTCTTGCCGGGAACACTGACCGTCGTGGCGGGGGCGACAGGGATCGGCAAGACGCAGCTTGGGCTGAGTTTTCTCAACGCCGGTGAGCAGCAGGAGGGGCGGCGCGGGATTGTGTTTGATATGAGTTCGCGCGGCGATTCGCAGAACCATGCCGCCTACGCCGCGGCCCATTTCGGTTGGCAACTGCGGGCAATGCTGACAGAGCAGCCGCCGGTGACCGAGCAGGTGTGGACCGCCGATGGTAAATTGGGAGACTATTTGAACCTGTTTCGACACTCGGGCCAGCGCGTCACGCAGCGCGATCTCGGCTTCGACGATTGGCTCAATTGGAAGGCCGAATTGGCGAAGCAACTGGCGACGGCCATTTTCTTCTTCTACGGCCATTTCATCCGCGGCGTCCGCCGGGCGGTCGTCGATGGGATGGAGCCGGTCGATCGTCCCAGCGAGTCGATCCAGTTCGAGATGTTCGAGTACATTTATAACCAGATCCTTCGCAAGGAATCGGATTGGGTCGCCCGCGATTTGCTGCGCGAGCGTTTTCGAGCGCATGAGTCGGAGGTTGCCCGCCACGCTTACGATTATCGTCGGATCGGCTGCCTGCTGCTCTACACGACGCGCGAAAACATGCTCGAAGACCTGATTGGCCGCCCGCTTGACGAGGGCGATGTGTTCTCGAACGCCAACACGGTGATTTATCTCGGCCGCGTTCGCGAGGGCAACCGCCTCGGCCGCGCGCTATACATCGCAAAGCACCGCGGCAGCGCCTGCTCGGAAGAGATCGTGCGGTATCGAATTGATGACAGAGGAGTGACGATAGGGGCGAGCGCATAGGGGCGAGGGAACGCGCCACAACGAGGTTTGCGACTTGCGAGGAAATACAATGATTGAAGCGACCGTAGTCGGCATACGAATGCGACAAATTCCGCGCTTCCGCTTGCGCGTCTCTCATCCCTCATCCCTCATCCCTCGCCCCTGATATGTCCGACATCTTTCACGTTCTGCCGCAGCAAGAGAATCAGACGGTGGCGGCGGCGCTGCGCCACTGGCTGCCGGGCAGGTCGTGGGGACAGATTCGGCGGCTCATGAAGGGGCGCCAAGTGATGGTCAGCGGCAATCTGTGCGTCGATGCGGGCCGGCGATTGACATTGAAGGATGTCGTGAAGATTCTGCCCACGCCGGCTGCCGCGCCGCCGCGTGCCGACGACGTCAAGATCCGCTATCTGGATGAGCATCTTGTCGTCGTCGAAAAACCGGCCGGTTTGACCTCGAACCGTCACAAGGATGAGCAGAACTGGCCCGCCCGGCGCAAGCAATTGCAGCCGACGCTCGACGAGCTATTGCCGCACTTGATTGCCCGAGCCGATCCGCGAATGCGGCGCCGCAAGGGAATCCCGCCGCCGGTTCGGCCAGTGCACCGGCTCGATCGCGATACGAGCGGATTGATGATCTTTGCGCGCTCGGTCCGAGCCGAGCGGCACCTCGGCGAGCAATTTCGCCATCACACGACGCACCGCCGTTATCTGGCGATCGTGCAAGGAAACGTGCAGGCCCAAACGATCTCCTCGCGACTAGTCCGCGACCGGGGCGACGGCCGCCGCGGGAGCACCAGTTCGCCCCACGTCGGCAAGCCTTCCACGACTCATATCCGGCCGCTCGATCAACTGCAGGGTTACACCATGATCGAATGCCGACTAGAGACCGGCCGCACGCACCAAATCCGCATTCACCTGTCCGAGCAAGGGCATCCGGTCTGCGGCGACAAACAGTATCATCAACCGCTGTTCCAGCGCCCGATCCCCGATACGAGCAATGCCCCGCGATTGGCGCTTCACGCGACGGAGCTGGGTTTCGTCCATCCGATGACCGGCGAGGAGATGCGCTTCTCGATGCCGCTGCCGAAGGATTTGAAGGAGTTTTGGGAGCGGCTGCGCGGCGAGTGACGTCTTAGCTCTCAAACTCGCTACGCGGGATACCCGACTGCCGGATGATGGATCGCAATGTGCCGATTCGCACTGCGCGATGGTTCGGCACCGGAACGGTCGTCGTTCCTTCGTCGGTCAACCGCTGCATCACAATGTGGCTGCCCTGTTGCCGGACTTTCTGATATCCGTGCCGTTCGAGGATGGCGCAGACCTCGCGTCCGGAAAGGACGCGCAGCTTACCCAACGGCCACCTCGAATTGAGTCACGAAGGTGTCGCCGACAAGGCGCTGTTGAACCTCGGCGGCCGAGGCGTGGTCGAAAAAGAGCTGCACGGCCTCGCGCAGGTTGTCGCGAGCCAATTCAATGCTGTCACCTTGACTTGCGATGTCCAACTCAGGGCACAGTGCGACGAACCCGTCGTCCTCGCGCTGAATGATTGCTGTAAGTCGCTTGCTCATTTTGCACCTATAATCACCGACGTAGATCGACGTAAAGCCGAATCCATTTTATCTCGCCCGGTCTATATCTGCGATAGCAGCGCGCTGAATTCGATGCCGACAAATGATATGATCAGTACGCTACCGATTCCTCATTCTCAATTCCAAATCCATGTCCCGCCGCCGCATTCTGCTCGTGCAATTGCCGATTCCGCCGGTCGGGCCGGGCCCAATTCGTGGCAACGTGCCGTTGGCGGCGGGCTATTTGAAGATGTATGCCCAGCGCCGCGGGCTGGATGCGATGTATGAGATTGAGATTCTCCCGACGCCGTTGGCCAACACGCTCGGCGATCAAGGGCTTGTCGCCGCGATTCTCGCCGCCGAGCCGTGGATGGTCGGATTCACCTGCTATCTCTGGAACATCGAGCGCACGCTTTGGATCGCCACGGAATTGAAGCGGGCGCGGCCCGAGTTGAAGATCATCCTCGGCGGTCCGGAGGTGACGGCCGACAACGAATGGGTGCTCGCTCATCCGGCTGTCGATTACGCGGCGATCGGCGAAGGAGAGCAGACATTCAGCGACTTGCTTGAGTCGCTCGAGCGCGCCGATCGACTGTCGCAGCCGATCGCCGGCCTGTATGTGCAAGGCGGCTCGGTTCCCGAATTCCGCCGCCCGCTGCCCAAGCTGGATGAGATTTCGTCCCCGTATCTCGCTGGCATTCTCGACGCGGCCGATGAGCAGACACTGCTCTTGGAAACCATCCGCGGCTGCATCTTCAAGTGCAAGTTCTGCTACTACCCGAAGAGCTACGATGATCTGTGTTTTGTCTCCGAAGAGAAGATCGTCGCGAACTTGGAGCACGCCCGGCGGCGCGGGGCGAAAGAGGTCGTGCTGCTCGATCCGACGCTCAATCAGCGCCGCGACTTCAGCGGCTTTCTCAAGCTCCTCGCCCGCTGCAATCCGGACCGGCAGTTCACCTATTTCGGCGAGTTGCGGGCCGAGGGAATCAACGCCGAAGTCGCGCGGTTGCTGCGCGAGGCGAATTTCACCGAGGTCGAGATCGGCTTGCAGTCGATCGATCCGCTTGCGATGGAGTTGATGGACCGCAACAATAATCTGCGCGCCTTCGAGCGCGGCGCCCGGGCGATGCTTGACCAAGGGATCAAGGTCAAGGTAGACCTGATCATCGGCCTGCCCGGCGACACGGTCGATTCGATTCGCCGGGGAATCGACTATGTGCATCAGAGCGGCCTGTATTCCCAGGTGCAGGTGTTCAACCTGGCGATCCTGCCCGGCACGGCATTTCGCCAAGAGGCGCGGCAGCATGGGCTGATCTTCCAAGATCGCCCGCCGTACTACGTGCTCGAAACTCCGACGCTCCAGTTGCAGCAGATGGTCGAGTTGATGGAAGAAGCGCAAGAAGTGTTCGAGACAGAGTTCGATCCGCTTCCGCCGCCGATGCTTCCAGAAGTATCCGATTGCGCCATCGATTTGGATCACCTGCGAGCCGAATCCCTCGATCACCTGCCTATGGCGGCTGATCGCGCTCAAGCCTTCACGCTCCGTCTGCGGTCAACGGATTTCGATTCACGCCGCCGCCGAGCTGCCGACCTAGTCGCCCGCCTGCTGGACGACAATCCGTACTCGACACTACAAATCGTATTCGAGCTGGCCGGCGACCCCGGCCACTTGACCGCCCGAACGCTCGAATTGGTGCGCGAGGCTTGCTTTCGCCGACCGAGCTATCTGGACAAATTCTACACGATGCTCCCCGGCCGGCCGAAAGGCGCCAAGCGACTAGTCATCTGGCTCGCGTCGGCTCGCGACACGGCCGATGTCGCCTGGCTCGACCGCGTCGACGAATACGCAGACGTGGTTTGCCGCGACGAGTTAGTATCGCACGAAATCGCTTAACCCCAATGCTTCGCTCGCTGCTAGCGCTGCGTGTGGATGGCCCTAGACGATCGTGCGGTTGTCGGCGTCGACTTGACTTTGCAGATTGCCGGCCGAGTCGTAGGTCCAGGTGGTCGTGGCCGCCACGGGATTGCCGCTCGCGTCGTGGATCGTGACCTGCTGGCTCGTCCGCTCGTTCTCGGCATCATTGCCGTAGCGAGTCACGTTGTAATTGGGGTCGGTCACGCTGAGCAGATGGTTGCCTTTGACACTGGTACAGTCTCGATCACCTACCGGCAACCGGTCGTTAATGGCCTTCAGGCGATCATTTTTTCGGCTTGATCCCTTCCGGTGAAGCGTAGAAGTGAGACGCGGCGCAGGCGCCATCTCCTCCTGTTGCGGCCGCGGATGAAGCCCTCGCCCGACGATGAAGCTGCGGAAGCCGACGCCGACGCGTTCGGTGCCGATGGGTTCGCCGAATCGGTTGCCGGTGCGGTCGAAGTCGCGGGGACGGTTGGCGCCTTGGCGGTGTCGTCCGGAGGCGGGTAGGAAGCCGATCGGCGCTGTGGGGCGGCAGGCGATGCCTCCGGTGCTGGCGAACTCGTCGGGGACGGCGTCGCGACCGCGGACTCGCCTTTCGCACTATCGGCAGCCGGCGGAATCGGCTTGGAGTCGGTTCGTGAACTGTCCGCGCTTACGGGGACAATCGCCCTTTGTTCCGCAGTCCCCTTTTGTTCCGCGACCGTCGAAGCATTGGTGCCCGCCGCGGCCAGGGACAGTCCTCGACCGTTGGTTGGAACTGAGTCGCGGGCAGTGGCCGCGCTCGACGGCGGAGGTGTCGCGGGAGAAATCTGGCGATACCAGAATGAACCGACAATCCCGACCACGATTGCCAGCCCTACGGCCCCGCCAATCCACGGCATGACGGAGGCTCCCTGATCTGAAACTGACGCTACTACGTTCGTTGGCTGCTCGCTCATATCGCACCATCCTTCGACGCGAGGAAATGGGAGTGGCCGCCTAGAATCGGCATCCTGCCACACCGAGGGGGAGCCGTCAAGCGTTGCGGCGCAAAACCTCATGAGGATTCTCCGGATTCAGCCTACGCAAGAAACGCCCCTCACCCCGACCCTCTCCCAAAGGGAGAGGGAGAAAACGACGGCGGCAGTCCCTGTCGGTTTTCGACGCCGTCACACCAAGCGGTGGCGGAACATCCAGGCGGCGCTTGAGAGCGTGAGCGTGGCGATGACGGCCAGCGGCCAGAGGTCGGGCACGAGCACGTCCAGCCCAACCCCTTCCAAATAAACCCGCTGGGCGATGTCGATCGCATACCGCAGCGGATTTACGAGCGTGAGATACTGCAATCCGATCGGCATGCTGCTAATCGGCGTAGTCAAGCCGGAGAGCAACGTGAATGGAAGGATCAACATGAACGAGAACAACATCGCTTGCTGCATCGTCGCCACCACGGACGAAATCAGAAGCCCAATGCCGACCGCGGCCAGCAGGAAGAAAATCACGCCGACGTAAAGCGTCAAGAACGAGCCGGCGAACGGGATGCGAAACCAAAGCTGCGCCACCAGCAGGATGCTCGTCGATTGCACCAATCCGATGAGCACCGACGGCAGGGCCTTGCCCGCCATGATCTCGGTCGGGCGAAAGGGAGTGACCAGCAATTGATCGAAAGTGCCTTGCTCGCGTTCGCGGGCGACCGACATGCCAGTGAGCAGCAGCGTTTGCAGCATGGTGAGCGTTCCGATCAGGCTAGGGATCATCCGCCAGCGAGTTTCGAGGTTGGCGTTGAACCAGGCCCGACTGGTGATGCGCACTGCCGGATTGCCCTGCGCGTGGTCGGCCCGCCATTTGGCGTTGAACGTTTGGACGATTGTGCTGGCATAGCCCAGCGCGGTGCCGGCGGTGTTCGAGTTGCGGCCGTCGCCGATGATCTGCACATCGGCCGGAAGGCCCAAGAGCAGCCGGCGCTGGAAGTCCTGGCCGATTTGGATCACGAGCACGGCCCGGCGCTCGTTCATGAACGTGGCGATGTCGTCGGCTCGGTCCAGATTGGCGACGCGATGGAATGCGCCCGAACCGTCCATCCCGGCCAGCAGATCGTACGAGGCGACGCTGCGATCCTGGTCGAGCACGGCATAGGGGACGTCGTTCAGATCATACGTGGCCGCGTAGCCGAAGACCAAGCACTGAATCACGGGCGGGCCAAACAGGCTGAATCGGCTCTGCGGATCCGCGAGCACGGCCAGAAGTTCCTTGCGCGTCAGAGCCAGGATGCGGAGGAGGGCGCTTATCATCGGGGTTAAAGCTCCTTCCGCGTTGCGCCGCGGGACAGCGACAGGAGTACCGTTGCAAATGCCGCGAGCACGGCCGCGGAGGGGAGGATTACCGGCCAAATGTCGCCTGCGAGGAACACGGTTTGAAGCACGGCCACGAAATACCGCGCGGGCACCACGTAGGTCAACATGCGCACGCCGGTCGGGATGCTCCGCAGGTCGAAGAGAAAACCTGAGAGCATCATGGCCGGCAGGAAGGTGACGACGATCGTCATCTGACTGGCGACGAACTGGCTTCGGGTCACCGAGGAAATCAGCAGCCCGATCGACAGGGCCACGAGCAAATAGAGCATCGACGCCGCGGCCAGCACCGTCAACGAACCCCGCAGCGGCACATGAAACAGAAACTTCGCCGCCAAAATGCACAACAGCCAGCCGATCATGCCGAGGGCAAAATAGGGAATGGTCTTTCCCAACAGGATTTCGTCGGACCGGACGGGCGTGACGAACAGGGCCTCGAGCGTGCCCCGTTCCCACTCGCGGGCCATGACCAAGGCCGTCAAGAGCGCGCCGATGAGCGTCATCACCAGCACGACCAGGCCGGGGACGAGGAAGTAGTGGCTATCGTTGGCGTCGTTAAACCAAAGGCGGTTTTGCACGACGACCGGCCCGCTCGGCACCGGCTTTCCCTCGACTGCTTGCCGCGCCGCCCATTGGCCGAGCGCGCCCTCGGCGTACACCTGAATGATCCGCGCCGTGTTGGCGTCGGTGCCGTGAACGAGAACCTGCACCTCGGCATTGCCCTGACTGAGCCGCCGGGCGAAATCCGGCCGAAAGCGGATGACGGCATCGACCCGCCGCTCGAGCATCCATTGCTCGGCCACAGCCATCGAAGTCGTCGCCCGCGCATCGAAATAGGAGGACAGCTCGAAGCTGGCCGCGGCTTCGGTAGCCTCCGGCGACGGGTCTTCGAGCACCACCGCCACCGGCACATTCGTCACATCGAGCGAAAGCCCGTAGCCAAAGAGCAGAATCAGCACCAATGGCAACACGACGCCGATCGCCACGCTGCTGGGATCGCGAAAGATTTGCCGGCTTTCCTTTTTCACTAGCGCCGACACGCGCCGGAATTTTGCTGACAGCCGGTTTTGATTGAGGGGGCGATCAGGCATGAAGATTTATCGCATGGAAGCAGTTTAACCGCGACCCGTTCACGGTATCGAATATATCAAGATCGGCCTATTCCTGCCGCTCGTCCACGATCGCGATGAACGCGTCTTCCATCGTCGGCGCGCGGCCGGGCTCGGCGCGGGCGTGGCTGCGGACTTCGGCCGGAGTGCCTTGAGCCAGGATTCGGCCGGTGGCCAGGATCGCGATGCGGTCGCAGTATTCGGCCTCTTCCATGAAGTGCGTGGTGACGATTACGGTGACGCCTTGCTCGGCCAGCGCCGTGATCCTTCGCCAGAATTCGCGGCGAGCCAAGGGATCGGCCCCGCTCGTCGGCTCGTCGAGGAACAGTATCTCCGGTTCGTGCAATAGGGCCGCAGCCATTGCCAACCGCTGCTTGTAGCCGCCGGGCAGCTCGCCGGCCGCCAGTCGGGCGAAATTTCCCAGCTCGAACTCTCGCTCGGCCCACTCGATGCGCTGGCGCTTGCGGTTGCCGCGGAGGCCATAGGCATTGGCGAAGAAATCCAGATTCTCGGCCACGGAAAGTTGACCGTAGAGCGAAAACTTCTGCGCCACGTAGCCGATTCGCTCGCGGGCTTCTGCCCGAGCGGTTCGCAGATCGACGCCACCTACATTCAACGTGCCTTCGGTCGCGGTCAGCAGTCCGCATAACATGCGGAACGTCGTGGTCTTGCCGGCGCCGTTCGGTCCGAGCAGCCCAAAGATTTCGCCGCGGCGGACTTCGAATTCGATATGATCGACGGCTGTGAACTTACCGAACCGCCGCACCAGATTGTGGACCTCGACGGCCGGCTCACGATCGTCGCGCCGCGGCGGGCGATCGAGCTTCATCTCGCCGACCGCGTGCTGCTCAGCCCCGCGCCGCAGAAGCACCATGAAACCATCCTCGAACCTGGGCGGCGTCGGCGTCATTTTGACGTTCGCGAGGACGCCGCTCGCCGGCGCCTGGTTGGCACCCTCGCCGCGAACCAAGCGCACGTCGCCACCCTCCGGCACGGCATCGACGACGCCCGGCTCGTCGAGCAATTGGGATTGCAGCACGCGAGCGGCTTGCCCGGCGGGAGGCTCGATCAGAAAAGTCCGCCCGGCCGCCAAGTCGCTGACCTCCTGTGGCGGGCCTTCCGCCAGCACTCGGCCCTGCTCCATCACGACGACTCGGTTGCACCGCTCGGCTTCGTCCAAATACGAAGTGCTCAACAGCACTGTCAGCCCTTGGTCGTGAACCAACTGCAATATGATCTGCCACAAATCGCGCCGCGAGATGGGATCGACTCCAACCGTGGGCTCGTCCAAGAGCAAGAGTTCCGGCGAGCGGACCAGCGTGCAGGCCAGGCCCAGTTTTTGTTTCATGCCGCCGGAAAGGCGGCCGGACAGCCGATCGGTAAACGGCCCGAGCGCGGTCATTTCCATCAGCCGCGGAAATCGCTCGCGGCGCTCGTCTTTCGCGATGCCATGCAGGTCGGCATAGAGATTCAGGTTTTCGCCGACGGTCAGGTCTTCGTACAGACCGAATCGCTGCGGCATGTATCCGATGCGATCTTGAACGTGCTGCGGATCGGCGGCCACGTCGATGCCCAAGACGAGCAGGTCGCCTGAGTCGGCGGTGAGCAGGCCCGTGGCCAGCCGGATCAGTGTGGTTTTTCCGGCGCCGTCGGGGCCGACCAGTGCGGTGAGCGTACCGGGCTCAGCTTCGAGCGAGACGCCGTCGAGCGCCTGAATGGTTTGCCCGCGGCCGCGGGAAAACGCTTTGCGGATGTCGCGGCCTTGCAGCGCTGGTCCGATGCCCGCTGCGGCGCTCATCGCTTGCTCTCCGCCGACGGCGGCGACACTTCGTCGTTTGGTTGCGACCGGGGCTTCCCTTCGGTCCAGCCCCGGCCACTCGCCGTTTCGTCGGCCCCATCGTCCTGCCTCGTGCCTCCCGCCTCCTGCCGACTGTTCGTCGCTGCACCCGCCTTGCCGGCCTGATCGAGGGCCACCTGCACGGTTGCCGGCATTCCCAGCCGCAAGTCGTCCGTCGCGTCCTTCACGAACACGCGCACCTCATATACCAAGCTGGTGCGCAGCTCGGTGGTCTCGACCGGCTTCGGTGTGAACTCGGCCGTGGGGGATATGAAACCGACCCAGCCGTCGAACGACCGATCGGGAAAGCTGTCGACCGCCACTGTGGCCACCATCCCCTGATGCACGTGACCAAGGTCCCGTTCATTGACATACGCTCGGACCCACTTCGGATCGATAATTGCCAGCGAGAAGACCGGCTTCTGCGGCGACGCCATTTCGCCCGGCTCCATGATCCGTGTGCGAACGACGGCGTCCATCGGCGCGATAAGCTGGGCGTCTTTGAGCTGCTGCTGAAGGAACGCGAGCTGAGCTTCATTGGCTTTCAACCGGGCTTCGTTCTCGGCGATCTCCTCCTTTCGCGGCCCAAGCAATTGCAAGTCCAACGCTTTTTGGTTCATTGCTTGTTTAGCGTCGGCCACGTCGAGGCTCGCCTTGGCGTCGTCGAATTGCTGCTGGCTCGCGGCGCCTTTGGGTGCGAGGCTTCTCATCCGATCGTATTGCAGGCGGGCGTTCGCAGCATCCGCCTTGGCCGCTTCCAGGTTGGCTCGAGCTTGCGCGATTTCCTCGGGCCGATTGCCGTTGTGCAGCCGCTCGACCACATTGCGCTGCGCGGCCGCCGTGGCCTCGGCCTGCGCCACTTGCGGTTCCAATCGCCCCGTGTCGAGCTTGGCCAGCACTTGCCCGGCGCGGACATGGTCTCCCTCCTGCACCAGCACGGCGGCGATCCGCTCGCTGTTGTTAAAGGCCAACTCGACCTGCCGCAAATCGACGTTGCCGTACAACGTGAGCTGCGTGGCGGGCGGCTTACGATGATTCCACCACCACACGGCGCCGATTCCGACGGCCGTCAGCAGCAAGAGGATCACGACCGTTCGTTTCATGGATCACCTGGGAACACGAATTCGACGTTTGCGTCGCGAGGAAAAAGCGGCGGGGCGCATCCGCAAAACCGGCAAACTTTGGCTAGCTTGGTGGACTCGGCGGTCCGGGCGCTTTCGGCTCATGCGGCATTTAACGGTTGACCGAGAAGTACGATAAGCTCGGGTTTGGCCGATTGTTGCAGATTTGCGGATCGTTAGGGAGACCTCCTGTGGTTCAACCGCCCGGACTCGACGCGATCGGCCGCGGCGCACGCCGACTGATGGGCGGACAGCGCGGCGCCGATTGGTGGTCTCCGCGCCTGCCGCGGCATCCGATGGTCGCCGCGTTCCTGTTGGCGACGCTGCTGGCGTGCGGATGCTCTGGGCTCGACGAGTGGTGGCATAACGGTTTCAAGGTCGGGCCGAACTACGCTACCCCCGCCGCGCGGGTCGCCCCGGCCTGGATCGACGCCGGCGATCGCCATTTGAACAGTTCGCCCGCGCTCGATTGCGGCTGGTGGACGGCCTTCGGCGACCCGACACTCAACGGCCTGATCGACGCCGCCTACCGCGAAAACCTCGACCTGAAGATCGCCGGCACGCGGATTCTCGAAGCCCGAGCGCAGCGGAATATCGCCGTCGGCAACCTCTTCCCGCAATCGCAAAGCGCGCTGGCCGACTACGCCCACGCGCAAGTGAGCAAGAATCTCAACGTGCCCATCGGCAAATCCTTGGACGTTTGGGCGACGGGCTTCAATGCTTCCTGGGAAGCCGATTTCTGGGGACGGTTTCGCCGGAACGTGGAGGCGAACAATGCCGAGGTGGATGCCTCGGTTCAAGGCTATCGCGATGCGCTGGTGCTGTTGCTTTCCGAGGTAGCCACCGACTACGTTCAGCTTCGCACCTATCAACAGCGATTGGCTTATGGCCGCCGCAATGTGGAAATCCAGCGAGGTTCGCTCCGCCTGGCCGACGAGCGGTTCAAGAAGGGCACAGCCACGGAACTTGACGTCCGCCAGGCCCGAGCGAATCTCGCACAAACGCAGTCGCTCCTCCCGCCGTTGGAAGCTGGCCGGCGGCAGGCGAGCCATCGACTCTCCGTGCTGCTCGGCATGCCGGCGACCGATTTGGCTGGGCTGTTTCCTGCCGCGGCGATTCCCAAAGCGCCGATTGAAATCTCTGTCGGCGTGCCGGCCGATCTATTGCGCCGCCGGCCCGATATCCTTAAGGCCGAGCGGGAACTGGCCGCCGAGAGCGCCCGAGTCGGCGTCGCCGAGTCGGATTTCTATCCGCGCGTGACGCTCAATGGCTTTCTCGGCTACACGGCCAAGGATCTCGATGAACTTTTCGAACCCAAGAGCTTCACCGGGTTTATCCTTCCCACAGTCCAATGGCCAATCTTGAACTACGGCCGGATCATCAACGGGGTACGCGCCCAGGACGCCCGATTCCAACGCGCCGCGCTGCAATATCAGCAGACAGTGCTGACGGCCAGCCAAGAGGTCGAGGATGCCTTGGCCGGTTTCTTGCAAACCCAGCAACAGGCCAACCACCTGGAAGACGACGTGCAGCAACTTTCGCGGGCGGTGGAACTGGCGACCGATCAATTCGAAGGTGGCCTGGCCGATTTCAATCGCGTGTTCGAGACGCAATCCTCGCTAGTCAATGCCGAGGATCAATTGGCCGTGGCCCGCGGCAACATCGCGCTGAATCTAATCCAAGCCTACAAGGCCCTCGGCGGCGGCTGGGAATACTTCATGCAACCCATTCCACAAACTTTGCCGCCCACCGCGGAAGAAGTGGCCCCGCGCGCCGAAGACAAAGATGAGATTCCGAAGCCGAACGGCGCAACATCCGTCGCGCCGAACAAGGGCGGCTGAATGGGCTCGGCGGGAGACGGTTTCGGCAAGCCATATGCGTCGATCTCGACCAAAATCTCCTGATCGTTGCCATATTGTTGGCACGCGGTCGCGCTGTCGCCAATTCGCCTGTTGGTCGCGCGCTATTCACGCCTCAGCAATGCCACGAATCCGGCCTGTTCGAAATGATGATCGGAAGTCAGGGAGCCCGTTGATCCTCGATCTTGCATTACGATAAACGACGTGCAATCGGTGAGCGACCAATCCTTGTCGGGCCGGCTAAAGAAGAGAGACAGGCCGCACTCGAATAGGTCGTGGGAAGCGAGCACGATCTCGATAATTGCAGCGCGCTTCAAGTTAGCGACCTGCTCGGCAAAGACGGCGCGCTGGCTTTCGCGGGTGCAGAAATTCGCCACCTCCAAGAGAATGAACTCGGTCGTCAGTCGGAACTCCACCTCCCGCGCGGCCGCCTCTCGCGCAATCGAGTGCAGCGAATCACGATCGTTCAATATCGCCGCGAAAAAGGACGTATCGGCGAAAACGGCCGTCATCGGTTCTTGGGCGTTCCATAGAGGTAATGATCGTGATTGATCGCGAGATCTTCCGGCAAATCGTGGATCGCGCCGACGACATTCCCCAACTCTTCGAGAAAGCTGACGGCGGGGGCCGGCGCGGTCGAGGTCTCGGGCAACGGTTCGACGCGAACCGGAGTTCCTTCGGGGAGAGGAACCGGCGCGTCGAACACGACTCGGCCATTCTCAATTCGTCCTTCGAGCGACATGGAACGTCCTTTCTTCAGTATTCAGTCCCTTTGATTCTACCCTATACCGCGTTTTCAAGCAGCTAGTTTAATCCAATGTCGGTCGGCGAAATGTCACCCGCGCCGAGTAAATGCAAGCCAGCGACTGAATTGACTTCGCGGCGGACGTATTCGTCGGGCACGCGATCGGCGGCAATCGATCCTCTGGTTCTGATCGGTGGGACTTGCAAGTGCGGCCGGCTATGATGACGGCATGGATGACGCGAAGATAAATGCCGCCGTAAAATACCTCACACATGAGGCGATACGGTCCACGAATCCGCTAGGCGAACTCATGGTTCTGCTCGAAAAACTTGACGAGACACGGTGGAGCAAGAAAGAGATTCACCGGATTAAAACGTCTTGCTGGCGGATTCTTGGCGCGGCATACGGTGTCGAACCGCCAGAAACTCTGGCGACTAAAACCACCAACGACCCGAAAGACCCACCAAAGGATTCTGCGGATTAAACCGCGTGCCGCCGACGTGAAATCTGAATTTCAAATGACCCCATTATCCGATTTTCGTGGATTTGACATTCGTCCGACCGCCGCCTTATTCTGAGGCTCTATGAGCCGAATTGACTGAGACCCGTTTTTCAATCAAACCCATCCGCCGCTCGCGCCGCCTATCGCCGAGTGAGATCGAGGAAATCGCCGTGCGTCTCGATGGTCAGGAAGAAAGTGAGAATGTCGAAGACCGGCGGTCAATGACGCCGGGCGGGATGGTGCTTGGCGGTGGGTTAGGAACACTGGTGCTCGCGCTGGTTGTCTATCTGCTCGGCGGCGATCCGATGCAGTTGTTTCAGCAGCAGCCTGGCCAGCCCGGTCAGCAGCAGCCCGGTCAGCCTGGCCAACAGATCCAGCAGCAGGCGCCGGCCGGGGCGCCGCAGCAGCAACAAGAGCTGCGGCATTTCGTGGCCATCGTGCTCCGCGACACCGAAGTAGTCTGGGATGACCTGTTTCAAAAGCAGCACAAGGCATATCGCTATCCGAAGCTGGTGCTGTTCACCGACTCGGTCGATTCCGCCTGCGGGTTCTCGAGTTCGGCGGTCGGGCCGTTCTATTGCCCCGAGGATGAGAAGGTCTATCTCGATCTAGGGTTCTACCGCGAACTCAAGACGCGATTCGGCGCGCCGGGGGATTTCGCGCAAGCGTACGTGATCGCCCACGAAGTCGGCCATCATGTGCAAAAACTGCTCGGCATTTCCGATCGCGTCGCGGCCGCGCGCCGCGGGGCTAACCGGGCGGAGGCGAATCAACTTTCCGTGCGGGTGGAATTGCAAGCGGATTTCTTCGCCGGCGTTTGGGCGCATCACGCGCAGGAGCGGTTCAAGTTTCTCGACCCCGGCGACATCGAAGATGCCTTACGCTGCGCCAACGCGATCGGTGACGATCGCCTGCAAATGCAAGCCCGCGGAATGGTCGTGCCGGATTCGTTCACACACGGCAGCTCCGCCCAACGCGTGCGTTGGTTCAAGCGCGGCTGGACCACCGGCGACATGACGCAGGGCGATACGTTCGGCGCAAAGGAACTTTGAGCACCAAACTTGACACGTGCGTCGTTGCGGACCTAGGTTGGCGTAGATGGAGACTAGCGCCAAGCGCCCGCGATCGATCTTCCAATTCAGCCTGCGCGGGCTGCTGATGTTCTTCGCCGCTGCGGGGCTGGCATCGGGAGCGATGTGTCAGGCCAGCGAGGCATGGGTTGGCGTGATTGTGTCGGTTACCTTCGTCGCGATTCTCGCCGCCGTTATCCGCGCGATTTTCTTGACGGCTGGCCGCCGCGCCTTCTCGATCGGATTTGCGATTTGCACGGCGAGCTATTTCTTGCTCTACTTTTATATTCCGCTTTTCTACCCGGCCATTCCTGGCGCGCATGAATTGGGCGAGGACCGACTTATCGACATGATTCCGACGACGAAATTGCTAAATCTGCTGTACGGAATGACACACTCGGATGCGAATTTGTCGCCCGCCGCTTGGCCGGAAACGATCGAATCACCAGTTGGCGGCGGCCGTAGCGGCGGCGCATTTCAAGTTGGGTCGAACGCGGTCGTGAGACCGACCGTACAGGACGTTGAAGTGGCTCGAAGCTTTCTTCTGATCGGCCAGTGCATTTGGGCCTGGGTTGTTGGTTGGCTGGGTGGCTGGTTCGCCCAATTGCTGGCTTGGCGGCAGGCGAGACGAGCTTGATTTCGTCAGCATTGACAGGCGGCGCGCCGGCGTTATATGCTGCGCGCGTGGTTGATTGACGTCCGACCTTTGGATTATCTCTCGAGCGGCCGCGCCCGGTTTGGTGGCGGCCGGTTTTTTGCGCGGGGGTGGATTACCGTGGCGCCCGTATTGCAAGCCCTGGTCGTGGCCGATCGAGTCTATGAAGACAAGGCCACCGGCAAGAAGATCATCGCCGGCACCTTCAGCCGGCTGTTCTTCAAGCGGCCGGGTCCCGCGGGGCAGCCGATCTCCATTCCGCCGTCCGGGGCGCAGATGGGGTCGCCCTTCGCCTACATCAGTCTGACCGATATCCACGGCGCGGCGAACCTAGTGATTCGCTATGTGCGCCTGGACGCTCAAGAAGACAGGCCCATCTTTCAGACCGATACGATCGCGGTGAAATGCGAGGACCGCCTGGCGACCGTCGAGCTGGCCATCCCGCTGCCGCCGCTGCCGATCGTCAAGGGCGTTTTTGCCCTGGAGGTCGTGTGCGAAGGAGCCTTGCTCGGGTCGCACAAGATCGTTGTTGACGAAGCGCCCTAATGGCTTCGCTCTCCTGGCGAGCCTTATTGCTTGGCGATATTCGCCAGCCTATGATTACGCCATGAGTTCAATCGAGTTCGAAACGGAATTGCACGGGGAACCGGTTCTGGCGCTTCCGCCGGACGTCGTGGCGCGACTGCCCAAGTCGGGCCGTGCGACGGTCATCGTTCATGTCCAGAATGATGACGAAGATCAGCAGTGGCGAAAGGCCTCCTACGAACAGTTCATGAAGGACGACGGCCCGGATGACGCCGTATACGACTCCTATCAATGACGTTTGGCAAAATCTTCATTTGTCGCTTTCCGTTCGCGTCGGGGCTGGCCAGCAAGGCACGCCCGGTATTAGTTCTGTTCGACGTGGGACTTGACGTTGTCATCTGCCGGATCACGTCGGCGGTGCACTCAGATATGTTAGATATTCCGGTCACGGGCTGGGCGGCCGCAGGGCTCGCAAAACCGTCGGTGATTCGCTTGAGCCGCCTGGTCACGGCGGAAAAGACGCTGCTTTTTCGTCGTCTGGGCGCGCTGTCCGTAACAGACCAAGAGACGGTTCGCACTTTATGGAACGCGAACATGATGCTCTAACCCGCGAGCATTCGCAGCCCCGCCAGTGTAGAATAGATGTGGGGAACTCTGCGGCGGAGCTTGTTTTGCCGCTGGCCAATTCGTCCGCTTGACCGACGTTTCCGCGGCGTGTTATAAGCGCAAGATGGAGCGGGCCGCTGCCAGGAGTCGGTTAGCCCCGGTTCCGTTCATCTCCCGATACTTGACCGCCGCTCGTTGACCTTATGGCCACCATTACGTTGCGCATCCTCGACGGCTCCGACCGCGGGCGCTCCTACGACGAACTTCTTACGCCGGTCACCATCGGCCGCGAAGAGGGGAACTCGATCCAGCTCAACGACGAGCGGGTCAGCCGCTTCCATCTCAAGATTCAGGAAGACCGCGACAAGATCGTCGTCACCGATCTAGAAAGCACCAACGGCACGAAGGTCAACGGCGAAGACGTGCAGCTTCGCATCCTGCGGTTCGGCGATCTGATCAGCGTCGGCCGATCCGTGTTGCTCTACGGCTCGCGCGAGGAAATCAGCCGTCGCCTGGCCGAATTGCGCGGCGAGAATGGCGACAGCGTGAACACGCTCGAGGCATCGGAATCCGCAGGCGCTTCCGAAGCAAAGAGTTCCGATCTCGAAGCGAATTGGGAAGAGCGTCTCGAAATCCGCGACACGCTCCATAACTTGGAGCCCCCCGACATGCCGCAGCACTTGAGCCCGGCTCAGGCCGCCCAGATGTCGGAGCTGCTCGAATACCTGCACAACCGTATCCGCGCGTTGTTGGAATCCGTTAAGTTCAAAGGAGCAGCCGAGCGGATCACGCTCGATTTCGAGCAGTGGCAGAATCTCCTGGACGTACAAGCCCGGCTGGCAGGCTATCTCCGCTCGATCGGCGATCCGCACGAGCCCCACGAACCCGAAGAGTGAGCGGAAAGCTTCACCACGAAGGGCGCTAAGGACACGAAGAATCTAGATTCGTTGATCGGGCAATATACGCATTGTTTTCTCCCTGCACTTCGTGGTAGTCCTTGTTCGCTGTTATTCGTCGAGCTTCTCCACATTGATGATCTCGCCAGCGGCGAAAGTTCGATCGCCCGCTGGGAAAACGATGAGCGCGTTCGCATCGACCAGGCCGCGGAGGTCGGCGGAGCCTGCCCAGCGCAATGGTGTGACGGCGGGCACTGCGGTTGGCTCGCCAGTTTCCAGAGCGCCCGGATAATACGTCGGCCGATCGCCGCGATGAGTGAAGTCACTGGTGAGTCGTGCGGGCATCATGCGATGGCATGCCCTTGTCTCGCGACCCGACGATCTGGCGATCGCCGGTTTGACGAACAACTCGAAGCCAACGAAGCTGCTCACCGGGTTCCCAGGCAAGCCGAATACGAGCGTCTGACCGATTACATCGTCGCCCCGCATGCCGAACCAGAGCGGCTTGCCGGGCTTCACGCGAACCCGATGAAAGACTTCTCGGACTCCCAGCGCGGTCAACAAGCCGGGCACCAGATCGAGCACGCCGGTGGATACGCCCCCTGAAACAATCAGCAGATCGTACTTCAGGCCCTGTGCCAAGCGCTCGCGAAGCGGCCCAGGCTCGTCGCGCGAGATTCCCAGATCGACCGGCTCGGCGCCGGCCTGTCGAACGGCGGCCAAGAGCATCGGGCCGTTGGAATTGCGAATCTGACTGGCAGCCGGTGTTTTTCCTGCGTCGACCAATTCGTTGCCGGTGGAGAGCACGGCGACGCGACTGCGTGGAATCGCCAGCGCCTCGGCCCGGCCGACTTCGGCCAGCATTCCGATCTCGGCCGGCCGAATCAATCGGCCGCTATGCAGGACGACATCGCCGCGGCGCAGCGATGTGCCCTTCCGCAAGATGTTCTGGCCCGGGCGTGGCGGCTCATCGGTGATTCGCACTCGCCGCGGCGGCGAGATTTTCCCCTCTCCCCTGGCGGGAGAGGTGCCGGGGGTGAGGGGTAGAACCTCCGCAAACTTATCGACAAATTCTGTTCGCTCTTGCATCACGACGGCATCGGCCCCATCCGGAATCGGCGCACCGGTCATAATCCGTGAGCAAGTTCCAGCCACAACCGTTTTGGCCGCCACGGCACCAGCCATGATCTCCTCGAGCACGTCCAGCTCGGCATGGCCGTCGACGATATCGGCCGCGCGAACCGCGTAGCCGTCGACCATTGACTTATCGTACGGAGGCGAATCGATGTCGCTAGCCACGTCTTCCGCCAGAACCAGCCCGAGCGCATCGGCCAACGGCACACGCGCCGCCGGTCGCCGCCTCGTACACTCAAGGACCCGCTGCAAAGCTTCGTCAACGCTGAGCATACTTCGAATCAGTCGTTGTCCGCGGGGATCGAGGTGTCAAGCGTCTGAAGCGGGATGCTGCGGGCGGAAGCCGGCTGCTGCCCGGCCATTGCTCCCGCGGAATTCGGTTGCGCCGGGTCGGCCACAACCGGACGGATTTCGAGAAACCGCCGCAAGATGTCGATGCCCCGATGAGTCAAAAAGCTCTCGGGATGGAATTGCAATCCGAAAACCGGAAACCGCTTATGACTGATCGCCATGATCTCGCGGCCGCCGTTGGCCATTTCGCTCCAGGCGGTCATTTCATAGTCAGCGGACAAGGTGCCGGGCCGAATCACGAGGCTGTGATACCGCGTTGCCTCGAACGGGTTGGGCAGTCCGGCAAACAGGCCGCGGCCGTCGTGATGAATGCGATCCACTTTGCCGTGCATCAATTGCACGGCCCGCACGATCTCCCCGCCGGTCGCCTGGCCGATCGCCTGATGTCCCAGGCAGACGCCCAGCACCGGCAGCTTGCCGGTGAAATGCTCAACCGCAGCACACGAGATGCCGGCTTCCTTGGGGGTGCAAGGGCCGGGCGAGATGATCAGATGTGTCGGGCGCTTGCGCTCGATCTCGTCGATCGTGATTTGATCGTTGCGATGGACTTCGATATCCAGCGAGGGATCGATCTCGCCCAGCCGCTGCACGAGGTTGTAGGTGAACGAATCGTAGTTGTCGATCAGAAGAATCATCCCGTCACCCGCTCACCAAATCCGACGGATGCCCTTCGCGATGGATCAGTGGCATGACCCTCGGCTGATAGATGGTCGTATAGGCTTGCGCCGTGCGGTGCCGATCGAGCGCCTCCTGCGACTCCCACCGTTCGTGCAGGAGAAACTTCGCGGCGTCATTTTGCGACTGATAGACTTCGAACCTCAGGCAGCCGGGTTCCTGCCGCGACAGCCCGGCTGCCTCAGTCAAGAGCCGGCGGACTTGATCGACGTCATCTTTGTTCTTGACGGCGAGCCAAACGTTGAGGAAGAGCATCGGGGAAAGGGACGGGGGATAAGGGGCGAGGGACGACGGGCGGCAACGCTGCGACCCCGTTGTGGTAAGTGTATCCGGTCCGTCCCCGAATGGCCACTCGTCGCCGAACGAGTGCTGCCTTTCTCGTCCCTTGTCCCTCGCCCCTCACCCCGCGCCTCTCATCCCTTACCGCCCACCGCCTTGAATCGCTCCCCCGGCAAGATAAGCGAGGTGATGCGGAGGCCGAATTTGTCGCCAACTTTGACGGCTTCGCCTTGGGCGACGCGATGGCCTCCGACGCTCAGATCGAGCATCTCTTCGCAAGATTTGGCGAAATGGATGATCGAGCCGGGACCGAGTTCGATGATCTGCCCGACTGGCTGCTTTTTCGCCGCCAGCGTCACCACCACGGGGACCTGGATATGCAGCAGGCTGCGCGTGTATGAGGAGAGGCGGCCGGATGAACGAGCGCGCGAGGATCCGACGCTTCCGGTGGGGACGCTCGATTCGTGATTCGTTTTGCTCAGCGGAGTTGCCGCGTCTTGTTCGAGCTTGTCCATAACGAGCAGAGAAGAGGGAATCGAACCGCTAGAAGTGCGCAACGCTATTATCGGACGGCGGGCATGATAAACTTTGCCCAGGCGTTATCGTTGACTGTAGGTCTTCGCGCGCGATAGGGCACGACTTCGCGCACGTTCAGCATAGATTTGGCGGAATGCAGTTTGCTGTCTATAATTCTCGTGGACGTAACCGATTGCGGGCAAATCTTTTACTTGCCGCAAGATAGTTGATCGACCCGCCGTCGGTAATCGAACATCTGCTAGCATCTCGGGAATCGGGGAACCTCCCATGCCGCTAATCCTGGACTCCTCCCGAGCGACTTTTGACTTGAAGCCATATAAGTCGCTTTCGAACGAGGAACTCCAGGACCGGATTTCGGCGATCCGCGCCCAGATGGGTCCGCGGCTCTTGATCCTCGGCCATCACTACCAACAGGACGAGGTGATCGCGCTTTCGGACTTGCAGGGGGATAGCTACCAACTCAGCCAAATGGCGGCGGCGAGCACCGAGTGCCGGGCGATCGCCTTCTGCGGCGTCCATTTCATGGCCGAAACGGCGGACGTACTCGTGAATCGGCCCGAGCGGCTCGCCGAGCGCGGCGGGCTGCGCGTTACTGTCGTGCTCCCCGACCTGGCGGCCGGCTGCTCGATGGCCGACATGGCGGGGATCGAGCAAGTCGAGAATTGCTGGGACGAACTCGGTCAAGTGATCGACACGGCCGACATCACCCCGGTCACATACATCAACTCGGCAGCTAGCCTCAAAGCGTTCTGCGGTCGGCACGGCGGGATCGTTTGCACGTCGAGCAACGCAGCGGCCGTGTTGAAGTGGTCGTTCGAGCGAACGCGCCGCGTGCTGTTCTTCCCCGATCAGCATTTAGGCCGCAATACGGCCAAGGGAATGGGCATCCCGCTCGACGAGATGGTGCTTTGGAACCCACATTCGGATGCCTTGGGCGGCAATTCGGCGGACGCGATCCGCCGCAGCCGCGTACTGCTCTGGCAGGGGCATTGCAGCGTTCATGCGATGTTTCGGACTGAGCACGTCGATCAACTTCGCGCGAAATTCCCCGGCATCAAGGTCCTCGTGCATCCCGAATGCTCGATGGAAGTTGTCGATAAGTCGGACGTTCGCGGGTCGACGAGCAAGATCATTCGCACGGTCGATGCGGCGCCGCCCGGCACGAAATGGGCAATCGGCACCGAGCTGCACCTCGTGAACCGGCTCAAGCACGCACATCCCGAGCAAGAGATACACTTCCTATCGCCGGTCGTGTGCATGTGCGCGACGATGTATCGCATCGATCTCGCCCACCTCGCCTGGAGCCTCGAGAATCTGGCAGCGGGCACACCTGTGAACGTGATCGACGTCGATCCCGAGACGGCCCGCTGGGCGCTAGTAGCGCTGGAGCGGATGCTGACGGTCAAGTGATTCCGCCCAATACCGTCGCCCGCCCGACGCGGCCGATGCCGAGAATGTAGGCGGCCGTGCGAAGCGTGACTTTCCGTTCAATCGAGATTTCCCAGACGCGCTCGAAGGCATCGGAGAGCACGTGGTCCAATTCCTGCCGCACGCGATTGAGGCCCCATTGATAGTGTTGCTGGTTCTGCACCCATTCGAAATAGCTGGCCGTCACGCCGCCGGCGTTCGCCAAAATATCGGGAAGAACCTTGACGCCGCGCTCGTCAAGAATTGCGTCGGCCTGCGGCTCGATCGGAGCGTTCGCCGCTTCAACGATCACTGGGGCCTTGATCCGCGGCGCGTTCGCCTCCGTGATGACGCCGCCGAGCGCCGCTGGAATTAAGAGATCGACGTCGAGTTCAAGCAAATCCGCGTTGCTGATTCGCTCGGCGTCGGTGTATCCCTCGAGCAGCCCGCGATGCTCGCGCGTGTGGCGGAACATGGTCGGCAGATCGAGTCCCTCGGGTCGAAAATAGCCGCCGGTGACATCGCCGACGGCGACCACCTTGCACTCGGCTTCGTTCAAGAATTTCGCGGTATGCGAGCCGACGTTGCCGAATCCCTGGATCGCCACTCGCGTTTCCTGTGGCTTCCGCTTCAGGCGGCTCAACAGCTTGATGACGAAGATGCCCACTCCGCGGCCGGTCGCCTCCTCGCGCCCTGGCAGTCCGAACAACTCGACCGGTTTGCCGGTCACGACGGCCGGACTGAAGCCGTGGTACTTACAATACTGGTTCATGATCCAGGCCATCTCGTCGGCGCCGGTTCCCATATCGGGAGCGGGGATGTCGCGATCCGGGCCGATCACGTCGTGAATTTCATCGACGAACTTGCGGGTGATTCGCTCGAGTTCGCGGCGGCTGAGCTTCAGCGGATCGATGGCGATGCCCCCTTTCGCGCCGCCGTAGGGGAGATTGACGACGGCGGTCTTCCAGGTCATCAGTGCGGCCAGCGAGCGAACTTCGTCGAGATCGACCTGCGGATGATAGCGCAGGCCCCCTTTCATCGGGCCGCGCGAGTTGTTGTGCTGCACGCGATAGCCGATGAACGTGGCCAGCTCGCCGTGGTCCATCTCGATGGCGATCTGCACCTGCACCTCGCGCTTGGGAATCAACAACAACCGCCGCATGTTGTCGCTGAGGTCCATCTGGTCCGCGGCGCGGTCGAAATACATCTGAGTTGCGTCAAACGCCCGCATGACCATCGGCCTTTCGCTCGTCGATTCGATTTTCGGCCGGTAAAGGGCCGAATCGTGTGTCGCGGTCACTAGCCCGAAGCGCAAGCGAGGGAGCATTACCGCTTTTCCTCGCTTGCGCTTCGGGCTAAAGTGCCTGCCGTCAGAATCATAACCCAGCCGCATGGTTCGGAATAGATTCGCATCGGCAAAGCGAATAGGTCTTGCCAGCCGAAGCCCCGGCGGCGATCGAGACTCCTTTGCAAACGTAGCACTTCCCGCGTAACATAAACGCTGAGGCGGAGTTGAATCGCCGTTCAAGCTGTCGCGTGCGCGCGATCTTGAGGGCGTGAGGGACGAGAGAGACGCATGACCCTCCCGATGGCCGAGTTCTGGAAATTGGCGGTGCAGAGCCGGCTCGTGTCGCCAGCCGATTGCCAGAAATTGGAAGCGGCATTCAGCCACGTCAAAGGCGCGGCGAACCAAGGGAACGCGACTGCCATGGGCGAATGGCTGGTCGCCAAACGCGCGCTCAGCCGCTATCAAGTGCAAGCCTTGCTGGCCGGGCGACCAGGCCCGTTTGTCTTCGGCGACTATTGCGTCTACGAACGGGTTCGCTCGAAGGAAGGGCGGCTGGCGGGCCTGTATCGCGCGATGCACGTCCCCACGCGGCATCCGGTGCTGCTCTATTTCATGCCGCCGGAAATCGCCAAGAACGACGAGGCCTGGCAGGCGGCCGCGCATCAAGTCGCGTGGGCGTGCTGGGTCGGGCATCCATTCGTTTGCGAATGTCATCATTTGCTCGACGTCGGGCAGTTCAAGCTGCTCGCCATCGAGAATCTGACGGGAGCGCCGGTCGCGGCGCGGCTGACAGGTGGTTCCCGGCTCGCGCCGCAGGATGCATGCCGGCTCGCATATCAAGCCGCGCTGGGATTGGCGCGAATGCACCAGCTCGGACTGGTGCATGGCGAAGTCCGGCCCGACAACCTGTGGATCACGCCCGAAGGGAATCTCAAGCTGCTGCAGGTTCCGCTCGCGCCGGAACCGCTGCGCGGGCCAGCGCCGCTCGATTGGAAAAACCCGACGGCCAAGCTGCTCACGGCGGCGGATTACGCCGCGCCGGAATTGGCTTACGAAGGGCGAGTGCCCGACGCGCCGACCGACATCTATGCCCTCGGAGCGACGCTGTTTCACCTGCTTCGCGGCGCGCCTCCGTTCGCCGGCGGCGAATTGGCGAGCAAGATGCCGCGTCATGCGGCCGAGCCGATCCCGTCGCTGGCCACGCTGGGCATCTCGACAAAGCTGGACCAGGTGCTCGCTTACATGATGGCGAAGGACCCCGGTCAGCGTTATCAGCAAGCGGTGCAGGTAGCCGAGGCGCTGGCCTATTTCGTTGACCCGGCTGCGGCCGCCGCGCTGCCGCCGACGGATCCAACCCTGCCCGCTTATGACCAATGGCTCCGGCTGCAGCCGCGCGTGCCGGGGATGGAGGTGGGATCGATACCGACTGGGCTGCAAATGGCAGAGTACGCCGCGGCGCAAACCGCGGCGGCCCAGCAGCCGGCAGAACCGACGAATCCCGCGGATCAGTACGTTGCGCCGGACGCCGGTACAGGCTCGGCGTACGAGCAGGAATCCTTCGATCCTTTCTCGGCCGCCGAGCAGCAGTTCGAGTCGTTCGACGGGCCGACGGCCGATCCGCTGGATTTTGTCCCTGCCCGCACGTCCGCGCCCGCTCTCGATTACCTTGACTCAGTGCTCGATACAACGAGCGAGCCTCTGCGCGCGAGGCCGATCGCGGTCCGCAAACGCAAATCGCGCGGGATCGATTTGACGGCGCTGGCGGTACTTGGCGGCGTGTTAATTCTGGCGGCCATCGCCGGGGTTTTCATCTGGAACAACTTGAAAGGCTCGCGCGATCAAACCGACGACGGCGGCACCGTGGCAACAAACCAACGCGTCGAGCGCCCGGAGTCTCCGGAAAAAACGACTACCGGCGGAGCGCCCGGATCGAAGCAATCGCCCGGCGCGCAAACAAACACGTCCGCCGCGGGGGTAGCCAAGCCGGCAGCGTCGAACAATCGCGTCGCGCAGGCGACAAATGCGGATGCCAAACCGCCAGACGAGAATTCGGTGTCGTCGAAGGGAGATTCCAGCGGCGCGGTTGCCGACGACGGCCACCTGCTGTGGGCCTCGCCCACTTCCGGCGCGCCGCTTGAATTGAACTACGTCGCGTCGGGCGCGCAGGTCGTGCTGGCCGTCCGCCCTGCCAACATCGTGGGCCGCGCCGGGGGCGACCAAATCCTTCCAGCGCTCGGTCCGTGGGGCGCGGACGCCGAACAGATGTTGAAGACCTTAACCGGTCTGCCGCTATCACAGATCAACCAGGTGATCGCCGTTTGGCACGATTCGGGAAGCGGCCAGCTTGCCCCAACACTGATCGTTCGCACTCAAGAGCAGCTCGCGACCGGCTCGCTGCTTCCCGCTTGGGGCAATCCGATCTCGACCAAAGAGGGCGATGAAACCTACTATCAAGGCCGGCCTTGGAGCTATTATTTGCCAGCGAAGGAAGGTGGCAAGCTGCTCGTGATCGGTCCGCCGGCGCTGGTCAAGGAGGTGGTGCAGTCTGCCGGCAGTAGTGCAGCGACGTCGGCGCATTTGGAGCGGATCCTGAAGGACACGGACTCGGATCGCGACGTGACGCTCGCCTTCCTCCCCGGCCCGCTGTTCAGCGACAATCAAGGGTTTTTCGTGGGTGAACTGGCCGCCCTGCGAGAGCCCGCCGAGACCTTCTTTGGCGACGACGTCAAAGCCGGCCTCTTGAGTCTGCACTTTGGCGGCAATTTCTTCATCGAGATGCGCGTGCTCGGCATTGAGAAAAACCCAGGCGCGCTGTCTTCGCAATTTGCCGACCGCACGCGATCGCTGCCCGACGTGGTTGAAGATGCGGTCAACAAAATGAACGTACGCTACGGTGTCAAGCTGCTCCATCGTTTTCCGGAGCAACTGCGCCTGTTGGCCGAGAACACGCGCAACGACACCGACGACGACGAGGCCGTGCTCCGCTGCTATCTGCCGGGCATTGCTACGCAAAACTTGCTTCTGGCGACTGAACTGGCGCTGGCCGAGCAGTCGCTGACGCGAGGTCCGACCGGTGACGCAGGAAGCGATCAGCCACAAAGCATTGCCGAGCTGCTTAAGAAAAAGACGACGCTCACCTTTCCGCGCGACACATTGGTGAAGTCGCTCCAGATGTTGCTCGACGATGTCGGCGTGAAATATGAAATCCTCGGCGGCGACCTGCAATTAGAGGGGATCACGAAGAACCAGTCGTTCGGTCTGGACGAGAAAGACAAGCCGGCCGGCGAAATCTTGCGAAAAATAATGCTGTTGGCCAATCCCGACGGTAAACTGGTATATGTCATCAAGCCGAAGCAACCGGGCGGACCGGAAACGCTGTTCATCACGACTCGGGCTTCGGCAGCGAAGCGGGGGGACAAGCTCCCGCCGGAATTGCAATCCGCCACTAAGCCGCCGCCGAAGAAAAAGCCGTGAACCCGTTCCGCATTTCCTGCACGACTTGCCGTGCGCGGCTGAAGATCACCGATCCGGCTGCGGTCGGACAGATTCTCGCTTGCCCTAAGTGCGGCAGCATGGTTAACGCCGTGCCGCCGGCGGGTTGGTCGCTCGAAGAACCGGCGGCTGGACGCGAATCGCCAACGAAAGCGACGGTGGCGTCGGCCGAGAGCACTTCAGTTGAGCTGAAGCCAAAAGTTGTGAATACGCTCGCCGCCGGCGCCGCTACGGCGAACGAGCCCAAAGCCGCCGCGCAAAAGGCTAGCGCGCCCAAAGCGAGCGCGGTTGCGGCCTGCGTGCGTGCGGCGTCGCCGCCCCTAGTGAGTCCCGCAGCCGCGTACACTGCTGCCCCTGCCGCGTCGGCCGGATTGACGGCGCCGCCCGAAGCGAGCGTGCGTTGGTTTTGGCCCGCGCTTAGTGTCGGGACGTTTCTAAGCGTTGCCCTTGTCGGATTGTTGCTCTGGATCGATCACAAGAATCATTCCTCGCCAATCGTGGCAGCAGAAGCGAATCCACAACAGAGCGCTCCCGAGGGTCCTTCCGCAACCGATTCGGTCAAATCGAGTGCCCCCAGCCCGAACGCAAAGCCGTCTACCGCACTGCCCATCGCACCGTCACAACCGTCGGACTCGTCCGCTCATACCGGAACCGGCTCGGAGGCGAAATCGTCCGCGCCGGTGTCCGCGCCGCTCACACCGTCGCGCGCTGCGAACGACGATCGCCCGGTCCCAACCCCGACGGCTCCGCCGAGCGGCCGCCCCGCTGAACCGAACACGAAGCCCGCCGATCCATCGGCGACGGCCCAGACTGCCGCTGCGCCACCTGCCGCCGCCGATACGAAGCCGCATGATCCGCCCGTCGTCGAGCCCGCTCCCGGTAAACAGCCAGCCGTCGAGGCCGACGTTGGCAAATCTGTTCCACCGGCCGGCCGGCCCGTGCGACCCAGCGTTGAGCGGATTCCGCCGCGAACCGTGGACGTCGCTTCGCGACTAACTGATCCGCTGGCGGCGGTCAACTACCTTCGAGTTCCGCTCGCGCAATTGCTCGACGAACTCAGTCAGTGGAGCACGATTCCAATCTCGCTGGACGCGGACGCTTTAAGTGAATTGACCATCGCACCCGACGTTCCGGTTACGCTGCGTCTGAAGGAGACGACGATCTCGGGAGTGCTCGATGAGGCGCTCAGTCCGCTCGGGCTGAGCTATAGCGTCGTGAACGGCCAACTCTTGATCGGCCGCCCGCGACAAGCCGATTTCCGCCGTGTTCGTTACGCCGTAGCCGATCTGGCGGGGGAAACGGCCGAAAGCACTTCTCAGTTTGCCGCGGTAGTCCACGCGATCATCGATCCGCCGAGT
>DASZFO010000347.1 GCA_035939775.1 Pirellulales bacterium
CCCAATAGTAAGGGGGCAAGCGGTGATCTCTATTGGGCGGCTGATCGTCCTTGAAATCCAATCCGCGCTTCACACCTTCACGGAGCATGCTCAATTGGGCCTGCCGCAGGGCTTCGAGCTTCGACATCTTTTTCTCTCCCCACATGTTTTCGTACATCTCAATCATCAGGCTCCGCGCGGCATCGTCGTTCACCTTCCAGAGCGTGGCGATTGTCGTCCGGGCACCGGCGGTTTGGAACGCCCGCTGCAGGCCCAAGAGTCCTTCTCCTCCCGCCGTGGCCCCCAGGCCCGTTTCGCAGGCCGACAGCGTCACGAGGTCCACGCCCGACAGGTCCAGCTCGCCCACTTCGAGGGCTGTGAGGATGCCGTCGTCCTTGTCTTCGGCGACGGGCCGGTTCGCGCCGGTGAGCACGATCCCAGAGAGCAACCCCGGATGATTCCCCGAAAGCTCGAGCCGAGTCGCGCCGCGGAGTCCTTCCCGCTCCGGCCGATCGTTGCCGAGAGTGAGCGGTCGGACGTCGGGGTCGGAGAAGAAACCATGCGTGGCGAAGTGCAGGTAGCGATACTTCGGGGCGAGTTCTTCGACGGCCTGCTTGGTGGCCTGGTTGTCTCGAAGAGGTTTTGCCCGGCCATCGGCAAAGCGCTGCTCGAACGAATCCAAGATGGCCACGATCTCCCGCCGCGTGCCGGGCAGCGCCGGCCAAGTCACACTTCCGTTGCGAACAGCCCGCTCTCCGCGCTGGCCGTCGGCACTGGCCAGGAGCATTCCTGGGTCTCCGCCGTAGTTTACGTTTCCGACAGCCAGCAGCGATGGCCCGCGCCGTTCTCCCTCTCGCTTTGCGAGAGGGTCGGGGAGAGGGCCGTCGCCGGTAGTCTTCGCCAAGAGTTCCGGCAATGCCCGCGCCACGGGAATCACGGCGATCCCTTGCTCCTCCAGCAGGTAAGTCCCCGGCTTTGGCCCCGGCAGCGCGGCCCAAGGAAACCGGGAGAGCGCCCCGTCGGGCGAAATCAGCACGGTCGCGGTCCGTGCCGGATCTCGTACCTCCACCGGCAGTTTATCCCAGACCCATTCGCGGAGCTTCACCGTCGGGTCGGCGTCTTCTTGAGTCTCTTTCCAAGCAGCGAGTGTGGCATCGAGCTTCTTGCCGGCCGCCGTACCTTCCGCGGGCCGGCCGGTCTGCCGCGCCCGCCAGACATCCACCGCTTCGGAAAGTGGCTCGGCTTGCCCCAGATCGACCGATGCCGTCGGCCGGGCGTGCTGCACAACAAATGCCATAAACCGTTGCGGCTTGACGGCACCGGGCTTCGTCGGATAATCATCGCTCGGCGCATAATCCGTGTATTGCATGAGATCCACCAGCGCGACGCCCTCAGGCAGCGCTTGTCGCAGCTCCGCGGCCGTCCGCCGCCGATGCCGCAATTGCTCGGCAAACGCCGCGCTGGCCCCCGCCAGCTTCTGCTGTAATTCTTCAACCTTCTGGCTCAGGTCATCGACCCGCTTGCGATGCGACTCGCGATTTTCGTCGGTCGGGACGAAGCTCACCGCCGCCCCAAGCTGCCGCGTTGTGTCTTGTTGTTCGACGTAAAGTTTCAGTGTTTCCGGCTGGTCCTTCACGTCGCTGCGCATGGCCCGCAGGAACCCCTGCCGATCAGTGACCGCCCCTTTCCAGGCGAGTACCTGATCGTAGGCATCTTCGGCCGGGGCATTGGCCGCGCGGTAGGCGGAGAGAAAGACGTCGAGATACAAGCGGCTCACCCGAGCCATTGCCAATTGCTGGCGTTCCGATTGGATAGTCGCCGTCTGCTCAAGATTGTCGCGGGCAATTTGTGCGGCATCGCGGGAGACGCGCAGCGCTTCTCCGGCCAAGTGCATTTTCAGTTCGCAAAGAGACAGATCAACCAAGCTCAGCGCGTAATCCGGGTGCTTTTCGCCGAGGACCTCGCGCCGGATCGCCAGGGCCTGCTCGTGATATTTGCGCGCCGCCGGATAATCCCCCATGTAGCGGGCCACAGTACCCAGATTGTCGAGCGACATGGCGGTGGAGGCGTGCTTTTCGCCCAGGACCTCGCGATAGATTGCCAGAGCCTCCTCGTAATACTTGCGTGCGGCCGGGTAGTCCCCCGTGTCGCAGGCAACAAAGCCGAGATCGTTGAGCGAGTCGGCGGTGTCGGCGTGCTTTTCGCCCAGAACCTCGCGCCGGATTGCCAGAGCCTGCTCAAGATACGTGCGCGCCGCCGGGTAGTCACCCATGTCGTGCGCCACATTTCCCAGATTGTCGAGCGACTTGGCGGTGGAGGCGTGCTTTTCGCCGAGCATCTCGCGGCGGATCGCCAGGGCCTGCTCATGGTACTTGCGCGCCGCCGCGTAGTCCCCCATTCCATCGGCTACAACGCCCAGATTGTTGAGCGACATGGCGGTGGAGGCGTGCTTTTCGCCGAGGACCTCGCGCTTGATCGCCAGGGCCTGCTCGTGATACTTGCGCGCCGCCGCGTAGTCCCCCATTCGATACGCTACAACGCCCAGATTATTGAGGGAAGTGGCAGTGTCGGCGTGTTTTTCGCCGAGGACCTCGCAACGGATCGCCAGGGCCTGCTCGTGATATTTTCGCGCCGCTGCGTTGTCGCCAAGGTCTGCGAGCCGATTGCCGAGGATCGTGAACTCGTTGGCGGCCGTAGTCGACCGCGCGCCGTACAGCTCTGCCGCGCCATCCGCCAGCTCGCGAGCCACCGGAAGGGATTCCTTCCATTGATGCCGGGCGTCAAGCTCGTTGTATCGCTTCTCCAACTCCACCAACCGGTCACGTTTCCGGTTGAAATCGTCAACCGCTTGTTGGCGATGTTCCGCTGGGAGCGCGGCAATCCGCCGCTTCACCTCGGCCAAATCATCGACGACCCGATGGCACTCATTCTTGTCGATCCGGCCTTGCTTCGGCGGATTGGCGCCCGGCAGATCGACCAGATAGGCGCTGCCGTTGAAATCGTGCGCCGTGAGCTTGTCGCCGCGCTTCACTGTGCCGATCGCCGTGGAACCGGCCTTCACGGTCGCCGTGAGGATATTCACCTCGACCTGAAACGGCTCCTCGGCCAAGCTCACGCGCCCGCAGAGTGCAACGGTCAGGACCACGTCCACGGCAAGGCAAACCGGCCTCATTCGCAACCGCAGGCTTGCGGAACTCATCGCATCCCCCGTCAATATCGCCATTGTGCTTCGTCGAGACTCGCTCGTAAAAGCCTCCGCCATTTTACCCCCTCTAACGCCGGTAACAATTGAATTCGCGAACAGATGGTGCATAAATGCTGTTTGCAGGCGGCACGGAGAGGAAACAGCGAGAGGGGCAATGAAGTTGGGGACCTGACTCGTTTCGTGACCGCGTCGAATTTGGCTTCGATCGAAATGCCGGGCCGCCACGACGCCCCGGCACGATCGCCCCTGCGATAGAGCCACGTCCCTGCGAAATCGAAGACGAACGCAAATGCATTGGCCTCATGCCCCCACTCCATTCAGCGCGTCGCCCAGCGTGATCGCCCCCGCCTTGATGCTCTTGAGCAGGTCGATCATGCCGCCGGCATTGAAGCTCGACAGATCGGCGAGCGGCTTGCCGAACGTCTTGCTGGCCAGCGTTTCGAGCCGGCCAGTTCCCATCCCCATGATCTTGTCAGCAAGCCGATGGGCATTGCCTCAGAACAATTGCTGGCTTCAACATCGGTCGAACCACTCCAGATTGCCTGGCAAATCATCCGCCGCGAACTCCAGGTGCAACACGCGCCGCTGGCTGGCGACTCGGGCCACGGACGAGGCATGAAGAAGCAGCGGCCGCATGAGTACCAGGCCACCTTGTCCAGCAATACATTGAACTTCCGAGACCCGCGCTTGCCAGCGGTGGATGGCCGCAGGGTCGAGTCTCCCCTCTCGGTGCGAGCCGGGCAGTACGCGTAGCGGGCCATTTTCCATGCGGCAGTCATCGAGATGCACTCGCACGGCCAGCATCCGCTCCAGCACCGGAACCGGGGGCTGAACGTGGTCCACGTCATGCTTCTCGGACCAAGCGGTGAAGCCGACGGCGCAGCGACGTTGGCGGACCGCGATGGTCAGATCCTGGTGCCATGCCACCTTCCAATTGGCCTCGGGCGTCTTATCGAACAAGATCGCTCGGACGGCAAAGCATCGGGGGCCAAGAACCGCTTCTGCGGCTGTCCGAACTGACGATGAGCGGGCCGCCCTGCGAACAACCGGGTGGCTCGCAAGTAGATTTCTCAGGCACGCTTGAGTGCCAATCGTCGGAAGTTCAGTGCGGAGTTCCGCGATCAATTCCGGCTCGACGGCACGATCAAGGATCTCGAAGCCAATCCGTTCCAAGGAACTCTGCATCGGGGTTGAGTCAGAGATTCCTCGATTCATGTGGCGATTTCCAAACGGCAGAAGCGGGGGCGTTGGCGCTTCGGCGGCTCGTTTTGCGTGGCCGCATTATCCCCGACCGCGGGCGTCCGGAGCAAGCGATGCAGCGGGCCGCGGCAGCCACAATCTCGCCGTCTCTGGCCGCCGCATCGGCGGGCGGGATTCTCAACTCCGACGGTTGCCACGGCCGGACGCGGGGACCAAGCGCTAATCGGATTGGTCGGCGACTCCGACGCCGATTTTCAAAGCCCGTCATTCGGCAGCTCCGACGGGTTCTTCAGAATCCAATAGCCGATCATCATTACGGCTACAAGAATTGCTCGATTAAAGGCAATGCGGAGAAGAGCACGACCCTGCAATGATTCAATCGCCGCCCAAAAGCAGTTAAAGGCGAGTATGAACCCAAAGGCCGTTGCTGTCGAATCACGGCCGACTGAGATGACACCCCACCCACCGGCCGCTATCGCCAGGCACAGCCACCGCAAGGCGTAAGGAATCGTCCGCTTCGGGAGTTGAAACGGTTTGCATGGCCGCATTATCCCCAACCGCCGGCGGCCGGAGCAAGCGATACGCGGGGCCGGGCGGTGAGAGAAGATCGTGTGCAGGATCGCGGAGCCGCGGCGCTGGAGGGTTGACGCAAGGATTCTCTTTTTCGGCGGCTCACACGCGAACGGCCACTGCCGAGCAACTGACAGCATATCCCAGAGCGCGCTTGATAGTCGGAAACACTTGGCAAGTTGCGATTGCGAGCGCCATTTCGATCAACCCTTCATCGCCATACCTCAGCCGAATGCGCTCCCGCCACGCGTCTTTGTCGCCGTTGGCCGTCAGCACCGACTCCGCAAAACGGTGCGCATCCCTCAGCTCCTCCGGCAGTGCATCCAGCTTGCCATCCAGCACGTCTCGCAATACCTCGGCCGGTACGCCTGCTTTTTTGGCCTGATTGACTGCGATCTGGACGCAGGTTCCACAATCCTCGTGGCGCGTAGCCACGATTCGGGCAACATAACAGGGACCCGGCGGGAGCACCCGGTGGTACTCGTCCACGGCAAGAAACTTCGCGAACTTGAAAAAGGCCCGAAGCGAAACGCGAACCATGAACCGGCAATAATCCAGCGGCACGCCCAGGTTTTTCTCGGCAGAAGCAATCCGGGCGAGAATTATTCTTCGTAGCATGATAGCGTTCCTTTCTGAATGGATGTGGTACCCATCCTCTTGATTCACTCGCGGATGGCTTCGCGTTCCCTCACGATCTTGATCTGTCGGCCCACGAATCCCAGCGGCACGGCCAGCAGCGTGACGCCGACCAGCAGCGAGCGCAGGCTGAATTGGAAGCGGCGGCGTTTGCGTTTCGGCGGATCAGCTTGGGGCAGGCCGGCTTGCATGGCCGCATTATCCCCGGCCATCGGCCGCCGGAGCAAGTTATACCCTTGGCATCGGGACGCCGGCGGCCGGACGAGTCAGATTCGCCCCCCGGCGGGCACGGCGGCCAGCTAAATCTGGGGCACGCAGGGGCCGCTAGATCACAAATCGGACAGTAACGGGCACGAGTGGACAGCGCCGCCGCTGACCGATTGTCTATCGTTACGTTCATTGGGAGCGACGGGCGGCAAGTTGGATCACTACCGATTCCAACAACTCGTGCAGTTTGATGATGCTCACGGGCTTGGTGAAATAGTGCTCGAAACCGGCTTCTGTGGCTTTGAGCCGATAGGCTTCATCCACATGGCCCGTCGTCGCGATGAGCACGGCGTCGGAGAACTGTTGGCGCAATTGCTCCGCCAATTCGTAACCGCTCATCCGTGGTAGACCGAGATCGAGCAAGAAGACTTGTGGGCGGAATCGCGCGGCGACTTTGAGGGCGGCATTGGCCGAATATGCGCGCTGAACTTCGTAGCGTCGAAACGCCAAAAGCGTTCCCAGCGAGTCGGCCTCATCCACGTTGTCGTCCACGATCAAGACGCGCAATGGTTCAGTTTTAGGAACCGGTCCGCCGACATCATCCTGCGTGGGTATCGTCATCGGTCACCAGATGAAGGTGGAACCCCTGTCCTAGCTTGAATTATAAGAGGAAAGAGCCGGCACGTCTCCAACCGAACGTGATCCGGGAGGCTTTGCGCCGGCTGAGCGCTCGATCCAGAGCCGAACAGGACAGTCGAGTTTCTTTCGGTCGATCAAGGCCGGCCACGTCTCGACGACGTGCACTGGCTCACGCGCCACGGTCGATGTCGCGGATCGGGCCGGGAATCATCCGACTCGTTTGCCACTTACTTCGGCTTTCGCCAACGCAGAGAGCCGAGCACCGCAAGGCCGAGCAGGGCCAGCAGCAGCGTCGCGGGTTCGGGGACTGCGGCGGTGAAGCCGAGAGTAACGCCGCCCAGATTTGAATCGCTTGCCGATGATCCGCCGCTGGCCAGAGAGGTTGAAGAAGGAAGCCAACCAGCGCCGAACGAAGCAGTC
>DASZFO010000348.1 GCA_035939775.1 Pirellulales bacterium
AGTCATCGGCAAGATTGATGCTCTTGTCGGAGCCGACAAACAACAAAGCCGCGATGCTCCCCACCGACAAACCGTTATTGTTGAATCCGATTCGTCCCTGAAAAGAACCTTGCGCGACGCGAATCCGTGTTTCAAGCATCCGCGCGGCGGGCTCTTGCCCTTGCTCGAATGCCAGCATGAGATTCGGTTCGGCCCGCTGCATCTCGACGAAGAGGTTTCGCGCCGCGCGGTCGCTGCCGACCAGCGTGCGGAACCGTGACCATCCTGGGAGACCATAATGTTTCGCGTCGTGGACATCCGCGGCAAAGAGGGCCAAGCGGCGTTGAAAATCGGCGTCCACCACCGTGGTCAATATCCGCCGCGCACGCATGCGGATCTCCGCATCGGAATCGTCGAGCGCGGCCATTAGCACCGGCTTGATCGCGATTCCCATTTGCATCATCTGATTGGTCGTCGCTTCACGGACCGAGAAAGATTCGCTTCCCAATTGGGAAACCATCTTCGCGGCCTTGTCAACCGACCCCGCCGAGGGCCGGGTTGCTTGCTCGGCGCTTCCTGCCGTCGCGCAGAGGCCCGGCGCTGCCCTCGCGACGGCCAAGCCGATGATCAAGAACGATAGTTCGCATCGCCCCAGCGAACCGAAACACATAGCCACCTCCGAGAATCGCGAAAGATGAACAAATCGCTGCGCGTCATTGTAAACCTAGGCCGGCAAAAGCGTCTAGGACCGGTAAACCACGAAATGCCGTGATCCCGAGTTCGCGAATCCCCAATTCGAATTCCCAAAGGCTTGTTGTTGGCTTCCGGGTCGGTTACAATTCGAGTCAACGGGATTTGCGGCCGCTTGCAGCCAGTCTGCTAAAGTGCCATCGCCCGAGTCGGCAGCCCCCAGCGGTCTGCCGGCTAGCGATCAAACTTGACCCAAGGGAGCCGCGTCAGAGCCGATGTATCGGCTCGAGCCGCGGCTTTTTTTGTGTTTGGCTGGACTGGCGGGCTTTGCGTGCGGTGTCCGCGGATTCCGGAGTCGGCGTTACTCCGTTTTTGCTTCATCTGCTGCCCTTCGGAGCGCTCGCACCATGCCATCGAAGTTAAACACCGCGTTGGAATCGCCAAGTCTTTCCGAACCCGCGGCGAAACAGGATCCACTGGAACGGGCGGACACCGGCAGCTCGGCCGAGGAGTTTGACGTGACGGCACACGATGACGCCGCGAGTAGCAAACCAACCGATCGTGTATCGACGATCGCCGTCCACGGTGGCGAGGCCCGCCAGAAGCTGGCCAATGCGATCACCGACCCGATCTTCGCCGCCTCGACCTACACGTTCGAGAACACGCAGGCGGTCATCGACTTCATCGAGCAAAAGCAGCCGCGCGAGGAATACGGCCGCTACGGCAATCCGAGCGAGCGCGTCGTCGAGCGAAAGCTGGCGGCGCTCGAAGGGGGCGAATCGGCATTGCTCTTCACGACCGGCATGTCGGCCTTCGTCACTCTGTTGATGGCCAAGTTGAATTCCGGCGACGAGGTGATCTTTTTCGACGAATGCTACCATCGCAGCCGCGAGTTCTGTCTGAAGCATCTCGCGCGTTTCGGCGTGGTGACTCGGCAGGTTCGCGCTTGCGACTATGCTGCGATGGAAGCCGCCATCACGCCGCGAACCCGCCTCTTGATCAGCGAATCGCCGACCAATCCGCATCTAAGCATCGTCGATCTCGAGCGGTTCGCCGATCTCGGCCGTCGCCGCGAAATCGAGACCTTGATCGACGCGACGCTCGGCACGCCGTTCAACATCCGCCCGCTGGCCGCCGGGATCGATTACGTGATGCACTCGGCCACCAAGTATCTTGGCGGGCACAATGATCTTCTGGCCGGCGCGGTGATCGGCACGGCCGAAAAGCTCGAGCCGATCCGCAAACTCCGCGGCATCATGGGGGCGATCAATTCGCCGCAAAACATTTATTTGCTTGGCCGCGGGCTAAAGACGTTCGAGCTGCGGATGCGGCGGCACAATGAAAACGGCCTCGCCGTGGCGGAGTTTCTAGCCGGCCACCCGCGGATCGAAAAGGTTTATTATCCGGGGCTGCCATCGCATCCGTATCATGAAGTGGCGCGGCGCACGATGCGCGGATTCGGCGGCTTGGTAACATTCCTCGTCCGCGATGCCGACTGGCGCGCCACGGCCCGAGTGGTCGATTCGGTGAAAATCCCGCGGATCGGACCGAGCCTCGGCGGCGTCGAATCGTTGATCGAGCAACCGCTCGTGATGAGCTACTATGAATGCACCGCCGCCGATCGCCAGCGGTTCGGCATCCCGGACAACATGATCCGCCTGGCCTGCGGGATCGAGAACCCCGAAGATCTAGTCGCCGATTTGGCGCAAGCGCTGGAACAGTAGGCGACGGCCTCATGCAGTTTCGCACTCGTGCAATTCATGTTGGCAATGCGGCCGATTGGCAGACGGGGGCGGTCGTGCCGCCGATCCATTTGGCCTCGACCTTCGTTCAACCGGGGGCCGGCACGTGGGCCGAGTTCGACTACTCGCGGAGCGGCAATCCCACGCGCAAAGCTCTCGAAACGACGCTCACTTCGCTGGAGGGCGGCTGCGGGGCGCTCGCTTTCTCTTCCGGCATGGCGGCGATCCATTGCGTCACCATGCTGCTCAGTTCCGGCGATCACATTCTTGCGGGCAGCGACATCTACGGCGGCACATATCGGCTGCTACACAAAATCTGCAACCGTAGCGGAATCGGCGTCACGCTCGTCCCCTCGACCGATCTGGAACAATTCGAGGCGGCGATCACACCGAGCACGCGATTGCTCTGGATTGAAACTCCGGGCAATCCGCTGTTGTCGATCACCGACATTGCCGGCTGCGCCGACATCGCCCATCGGCACGGCGCGCTGTTGGGGATCGATAGCACATTTGCCACGCCAGTGCTCACCCGCCCGCTCGAACTCGGGGCCGACATCGTCATGCACTCGGCGACGAAATACATCAGCGGGCATAGCGACGTGCTAGGTGGAGCGCTCGTCATGCGCGATGCCGAGTTATGCAAACGACTCTATTTCATTCAGAACGCGACCGGCGCGGTCATGGCGCCTCTCGAATCGTTTCTCTGCTCGCGAGGGCTCAAGACGCTCGAGCTGCGCGTGCTCGAGCAGTGCCGCACGGCCTCCCGAATCGCCGGCTATTTGGCCGCCGACCGACGTATTCGGCGCGTGCTATATCCGGGTCTGCCAGAGCATCCGGGACATGCCCTGGCCGCGAAACAAATGTTGGGCGGATTCGGCGCAATGCTGTCGTTCGAAGTCGTTGGCGACTTCGCCGCCGCCAAGCGAGTTGCCGAGAGCACTCGACTGTTTCAACTGGCCGTCAGCCTTGGGGCAGTCGAATCGCTGATCGAGCAGCCTGCTTCAATGTCCCATGCGAGCTACGATCCGGCTGCCCGGCAGGCGTTCGGCATCACCGATAGCCTGATCCGGCTCTCCGTCGGTCTGGAGGCCTTTGAAGACCTCCGCGATGACCTGGATCAATCGCTGCCCAATTGTTGAGATCCAAGCGCATCGGCCGCCGTTGGCAACGTCGGCAACGAAGGCTTTTGGCAATCTGCGAAGACTTATCCGATTATTTCGACTTTAACGGAAGTTCGGATTGCAAAGCTCCGATATTCTCCGTCGAGAACGATTGCGATCAGGGTGGGCTGGATCGCAGGCAATTAGGAACGGACCAATGATCATTCAATGCCGTAAGATGGGTGTTCTGGTTTGGATCGGCTGCGGTGCGCTCGCCGCATCGTTGACGGTCTGCCCCGCCATTGCCCAGACGGACAACTACGATCCTTCGAGCCGCACGCGGATCAGTTACGGCATGGCGCGCGATCCGCAGACCGTAAACCAGGACAACACGAGCGCTAGTCCGCCGGATAACTCCAACGCCACCTGGAAGCCTGCTCGCGGCACGCAGCAGCCTCCGCAGCCACAGCGAACCTATGAGGCGCCGCGAGCCGGCAGCCGC
>DASZFO010000349.1 GCA_035939775.1 Pirellulales bacterium
GCTTCCCGCGCGGCTTGAATAGCGGGCAGCAGCATGCCGATCAGGATTCCGATGATCGCGATCACGACCAGCAATTCAACTAACGTGAACCCGGGCTGCGGCCGAACCAAAGAAGCTTTCGTCTCGGCCACATTCTGCACGCCACGCGCCGAGATGACGCGACATCGCACACGGTTGGCGAATCCAGTCGAACGATGACCCATGTCAACTTCTCCACAACATATTTGTTTATTGGAAACAATAGTTTTGATTGGTCAAAATACTAAATCAGAAGACACCAATCGTGTCAAGGGGGCCAATTGGGGCGCCGGTCCCTACTGCTCGCGCCAACGCGGAGAAAATCGCGTAAGAAGCCACGCCGCGGGCAAGATGATGAACATCACGACGCCGGCCCAGCGGATTGGGCCGGTTTCGTAGACGATCATGCCGTTGGCCACCATGAATAGCATGTAGGCATGCAGGGCGCGGTCGAACCAGCGCGAGCGCGCCGCGTACTTCGCCGGAGCGAGCCACCATGTTGCCGCGTCGGCCGCCCAAACGACCGCAAACAAATAGGAGAAATAGATCCCTTCGCCCAGCCCGCTGATTTGGCGAGTGCGCTCGAAGGCGTCGGCGGGCGACCAATGATGGTAACAGTGAAACGCCATGCCGACGTGAACCGCAAAGCAAACGAGCCCCCAAGTCCAGCACCAGCGGGCCAATCGGCCGGCCGCGGCGGTCGCCGGCCAATCGCCACGGTCGAGTCGCATCATTATCAACAGGGCGGCGAAATACCATCCGAGCGAAAGTCGGACGGTGTTTCGCGTGAGCGCTTCACCGGCGTCCGCCGCGAACGCCGAAGACGCCAAAATCACGACTCCCAGGATCGCCGCGCCGACAACTAGCAGGCCGGCGTCCAGCGGCCGAAGGAAGGATGGTCGATGTGGCGCAAGTTCAAGCATTGTCGGAGTCACATTGCCGTAGCTGAATTCGCCAGAAATTCAGATAAAGCGGCTTTCTATTTTTGAATCCCGGTGAATTCCGCGGCGCGTCTCCGCTCAGCGCGGCAAGAGCCGCTTGGCTTCGTCGAGCACGAATTTGGCGTCCATGAACGGTTCGTAACCGATGTCGTGCCAACGGACCAGGCCGGCCCCGTCGATCAAGAACGCGCCGTGGAGCGGCATGTTCTCGAAGTCGTCGTAGGCGCGATAGGCGCGGAACACCGCGCGGTCGCCATCCGAGACGAGCGGGAGATTGATCGTCTCATCCTTCTTCAGCGTGGCCAGCGATTGCTTGAGCGAATCGAGAGGCTCGCTGGAGATCGCGACGATGGGAATCCCCGCGGTGGAAAACTCCCCTGCCAGCGGCGAAAACTTCTTAAGCTGCTCGACGCAGTGCAGGCAGCCCGAGCCGAGGTAGAACAGCACCAGCACCGGCTTGCCGCGATATTGCTCGAGCGAAATCAGGTGGCCGTCCGGCTCGGGAAGCGACCAGTTGGGGGCGGGCCTCGGCGCCCAGCGGAACGGGCCGAGCGTTGTGAGATCGGGGCGCTCGCCGACGTCAGTCGGGATTTTCGGAGTGCGCCAGTCTTCTGGCAGTTTCAGTTCCTTGGCAAGCGGCGCGAGGCGGTCGAAGACCGGCTGATCGAGATCGGCGCTGCCCGCGAGCGTGCGCAGCTTCTCGAATTGAGCCGTCGCCTCCGTTTGTTTGCCGACAGCGGCAAGCACGGCCACGAGGTTCGCCAGCGGATAAACTTCTCCCGGATTGCGATCGAAGGCCTTTCGAGCCAGCTCCTCCGCCCGCGAATTGTCGCCGAGCCGCAAGTAGATTTGCGCCAAGTGATCGCGCCGCAGTTCATCCCCTTTGTCAAGCTTGTCGAACTCCGCTTTCGCCGCGGTATGGTCTCCGGCGGCCAGGGCCAGCCGCCCCTTCAGTTCGCCCACCGCTCGCTCGAGCGACCGGATCCGCGGCCCGTGCGACTTGAGCGCCTCGGCCATGCGCCGGGCGATCTCGTCTTCGCTCTTGCGATCCGCGCGGGCCTTGACTTCGGCCTCGTCAGCCGATTTGTAGCGCGCCGCGCGCTCGTCCGATAGCATGGCGTCGAGCGCCGTTAACTGTGCGCGGGCTTCGTCGGCATGCCCCAACTCCGCCTGAGCGCGGCCAAGCAAACGGGCACGCTGAATCTTGTCGTCCGGCGTGTCGCGCGGCGGTAGATAAGAGGTGCTCGAGAGCGCGACCAGATCGCCCCAACGCTCATACTCGACCAGCGTGCTCACCAACCGCTCGCGGCCCAAGTGCGCGCTCCCCTCGCTGCCATCGATCATGTTGTATTTCGGGTGCCGTGGCAGGTCGAGCATGTTCTTGGCCAGATCGATCGCGTCGTGTACGCGGCCGATCGCCGCCAGGTCGCGGATCAGCCATTCGTTGTTGTGAGCGTAGTTGAAGATTTGATCGGGCAGCACGTCGTCGCGGATCATGTAGGCATGATCGACACGGGCCGAAGCCTCTTGCTGCCAGGCGGCGTCGGCGTAGCGGTGCAGATCGGAGTAGATGTGCCCCGGCATGTGCCACATGTGGGCAATTCCCGGCGACGTTTGCCCGCAGAGCGCCGCGGACGCGAGGGCCCGCTTCGGTTTTTCCTCGTCCCACAGATGGATGCGGTAATGATGGGCCGGGTGCATCGGCTCGGCGGCGAACACCTGATCGAGCAGGGCATCGACGGCCTGATAACTGGAGATCGGCACGCGCTTGGACTTCTCCGTCATCCAATCGCCGTTGACCCAGATTTGCAGGGCGAGAAATGCCTTGGCTTCGACGTCTTTGGGATCGTCGTGAACGATCGCTTCCAAGGCTCGGACGTATTGGCGGCGGCGATCGGCGTTGTCCGGGGCGGCATAGTAGGCGGCGAGCGCTTCGATCCAAGCCCGCTCGCGCGGAGTGGCCTCGGCCTTGCGGGCGGCGGCCTTGCCGATGAAATCCTTCGCCCGCTTTTCGTTGTTCACGTTCGCCATCGCCATGCCCCAGTAGGCCATGACGCAATCGGGGTCGATGGCCGCGACTTGGCGGAAGGACCGCTCGGCCTCGAAATACCAAAAGCCGTGAAGCTGCCCGACGCCCTGATTGAAGAATGCCTGGGCCTCGGACTGCTTGGTCGAGACGGGAAAATCGACCTTCGGCATCCCCAGCATCAAATAGGCTTTTTGCCGCGGCCCTTCATCGAACACCTCGCCGTGAAGCGAATGCCCAGGCTGCGCCGCGGCGACGTTCGGCGCGGCGGGCGCGGCCGTGGCTGGCCCTCCGCTATCGGCGGCGCGGATGGGCGTGAGATTTAGCGTGAGGAAAATCAGGACGGCAATCTTGATCGATTGATGATTCATCCGAGTGCTTTCGCGATTCTTGGCATCGTTTAACCCGGAGCCTTCGGCGACGCGCATTGCACGATGATCCGTCGCCGATGGCTCCGGGTCAAACGACGATAATGATCACCGGTCAGGATAAATCTACGTGCTCGATGCATGAAGCGCACAACGCCGCGGCAACCCTGAATTGCACTTTAGCAGAACCAAATCACGTTGCAACCAGAGTGGCGCCGCCAAAGCGGCGCCGCGGCAGCGCGTCGTGCCGGGATTGGCGTCGGAAGAAAGACGCCCGAGAATGAAGCGCTGGGCGATTCGGCGCGCGACGGCGACGATGACCGATCCGGCCGACCAGCATCAGCATTTGAAATCCACGTCGGTTCGCGTGTGCAACCGTGACGCGAGCGATTCGCAGTCGGGCTTCGAGCGGATCAGCCGGTTCGTCACGACGGCGAGCGGCACCTGCTCGATCTCATACACGGCGATCATTTCCCCTTGCGGATCGCAGGCCAGCGTGGGATGTTCCCCCGTGGCTTCGCGAACTCGACTGGCGATGCGGGTCGCGATTGTCTTGTCGGGCAATGAGAGCAACAGCCGCATGGCACCGCCGTATCGGCCGGCGTTCGATTCGATCGAAGTCAGGCATTTACCCAGGATTCGATCGATGTCCACTTCGCTTCCCCGTTGCAACGCCTCGCCGAGCCAGGATACGATCGCGCCCCGGCTCGTCTTGCGGACAGTCTTCTTGGCGGCTTCGCGCAGCGCGATAACCAATTGGGGGCGCAAATGGCTGCTCCGTGCCAGCAGCGTGCAGAGCGTACATTGTTCCGCGAGAAACGAACGCTCGATCTCATCTTTCGCGTCGTCGGCCATTTCGCCGATGACCGCGGAGGAGAATTCGCCCGCGGCGCGCGGCTCCAAGGCGACGCGATTCGTGGCCATTGGTTCCGGATCGTCCGGATCCGACGACTTCGCGGGCGCGAACTGCTCGGCGAGTCGGTTCAAGTCCTTCCACAAGTCTCGCAACCGATCGGAGCCGCGGCACACGAATGCCTCGATCACTGCCAGGCATTTTAAGACGGATTCCAGCGTGCCTTCCTGAAGCAAGAGATGGGCGTAGCGACGTAACTCTTCCGCGATTGAAGTACCCTTGGGACGCGCCAGCGCCGCACTCACTCGCGAGGAGGCGTTCAACGTCTCGAACAATTGTTCGCGGGTTTGCCGCGTCTGCTTGATTTGGACCATCCCTTCCGAGACGAGCGCGGTCAACCGAAGTTGCAGGCAGCCGGCGACTTGTTGCGCTCCGGCGACGCGACATTCAGTGCGATCGACGAGCGACAGAATCCAATCTTCCAACGGCTTCCCGATCTGGCGGCCATGCCGTTGGGCCGCTTCCATGAGCGCATCGCGCACGGTTTGGTTTTCGAGCCGGAGTTCAACTTCGGCCGTCGAATTGACGCCGCAGAACTGATGGATTTTTTGCAAGACCGGCGCCAATTCAAGGCCAGCCCCGTTTCTGTCGCCCGACTGTGGCCCCAGCGATTCTCCGACGATGCCATTCACCAGCGCCGTCGTGCTCATCTGTCCGGTGCTTTCGATCAAGCCGGCGATGGCCTTATACATCACCGCCAGATCAAGTCCCGCTTTCGCGGCCTGTTCCGATGCGACTCGGCGAAGGTAGGCTTCGTTGGCTTGCTTGTCCACGGCGGCAGTCGGCGTCTTATCGAGCCAGCCCTTGGAATCTTGCGGCGCCACGCCACAACCTCTCCAGTTGAGCACGACGGCGCGGCATAACTGATCGGTCAACGTTGCCGATACGTCCAGCGAATCGCCCCCCAGCGACTCGAGCGCAAATGTGCGCAGCTCAAGATCCGAGCCGGCTTCGCTATCGCTTTTGCGAATTGCATCGAAGAAGCGGCTGGCGGGCGTAACCGAGTTCAGCAGGATATACGAGGCGACTTTGTTCGCCGCTTCAGAGAACGCAACCTCGGACAAATGCTCGCCGAGGTCGAGAAAATAGGTTTGGGCAAAGGTCGGCAGTTCTTCGCGAAATCCTGCCAAGCCGCAGGCAGCCTCTCCGGGGTAGTCGCCGGCGATATTGAAATAGCGCAGCTCCCGCAAGCAAGCCAGCGCGTTGGCCGGGGCAAGATAGGTACCCTTATGCTCCTGCCGCGAGACAAAGGGCAAGATTCCGATGACATCGTCATCCGAGAAGCCTGTCTCGATGAGCAACTGACGCGTCGCATAGGCG
>DASZFO010000350.1 GCA_035939775.1 Pirellulales bacterium
ATCAGCTTGAACCCGGTGGCCGATGCCTTTGTCTCGTCCGCGAACCCCGACAACAACTATGGCGGGGCAGGCGCGCTGGAAGTCTCAGCCGCCGGACTCCCGAAGGGTCAGTTCGAGTCTCTTTTGCAGTTCGACTTATCAAGCGCCAAGAACAGCTTTGACTCGACCTTCGGAGCGGGACATTGGTCCGTTCAGTCCGTGTCGTTGCAACTGACTGCCGCATCGCCGAACAGCTCCCTATTCAATACGTTGGCGGCAGGTCAATTCGCCGTGAGTTGGATGCAGAACGACTCCTGGATGGAAGGAACGGGAACTCCCGCGGCGCCAGGCTCGACAGGAATCACCTTCAATTCACTCCCGTCGTTTCTTTCCGCGAGCGATCAGTCTTTAGGGACATTCATCTTCAGCGGCTCGACATCCGCGACCGCGAGCTATTCGCTGACATTGGCATCAGGATTGTCTGGGGACGTAGTTACTGGTGGCCTTACCAGCCTACTTCTCGAAGCGACTGATACGACGATGTCCGGTCTCTTCAACTCCCGATCATTTACTACGGTCGCAAGTCGCCCGCTCTTGACGATTAACGCGGTTGCCGTTCCAGAACCCGCTTCGTGGATTCTCGCCGCCCTGGGCGTCGGAGGCATGATAGTTTTGGGCCATCGCTTGGCCCGAAGTTCGACATTTGACCGACTAAATGGGGAAGTGAAATGTTCAGTCTAGCACTGCAACCTCTTCATGGGCTTGGAGCGGCGCGCAGGATTCGGCCGCTGGTGCGTCACAGCGATCGCCTTACAAGCGGAGAGTTGGCGACGCTGCTGCTGGCCGGCGCGTTTGCGACTGTTGCCGTCGCGGCCTTTTCGCCGGCATGGCGAATTCCGGGCCATGCGATTCTCAGGGCCACGTTGCCGATGGTGTGCGGGATGGCGTTAGTGCCGAGACGATTTGGCGGAAGCGTCATGACCGTCGGCGCGGGTGCCGCAGCATTGGCCCTTTCCGCGATAGGTTTTGGGAATTGGCAGCCCGCGGCGGTGGTATCGCTCCTCGCACTTGGTCCGGCAATCGATATTGCGATGACCGGACGGGCAACAACTGGCTGGCGGCTCTATCTGCGGTTCGCTTTGGCGGGAATTTTGGCCAATTCCCTCTCCTTCGGCGTGCGATTCGCAACATTCGCGTTTCAGCATGGCGATGGCCGCCCGCGCACGTTGACGCAATTTAGCGTGGGCGTGTTTCTCTCGTTTGCTGCCTGCGGGGCCCTTGCCGGTTTGCTGAGTGCCGTGTTTTGCTTTCGTTCTTCCGCCAACGCGAAGTAACCTGCGTTGAGAACGTCACATGATCTTCGTCGGTATTGACGATACGGATACGCTCGACGACCCGGGCACGAACCAGCTCGCCCGACATCTGGTACGCGAATTCGCGGACACGGCCCGCGGACGGCTCATAACGCGCCATCAGCTCCTTGAGGATCCTCGGGTTCCTTGCACTCGAAAAAATGGATGTGCCGCGATCGAATTCGAGTCATGCGAGCCCGGAATGCTGCCAGAGCTGGCCGCGAAGATTCGTCGCCTGATGCTTGCCTGGTGTCCTTCCGGCAGCGACCCCGGGCTGTGCGTTGCGCTATCTCCGATCCCGTACGCGATCACGGAGTTTGGCCGCGAGTGTCAGCGGAGACTTGTCAGTCAGCAAGAGGCCAGGGAGTTGGCGGCGACCAACGGAATCCTGCTCGAGGGGCTCGGAGGGACGCAGGACGGCGTCATTGGCGCGCTCGCCGCAGTCGGACTGATGAGCGCTCGAAATGACGGCCGAGTGATCTTTCTTGGATCGGCGGCCGTCGATCATTTCGAAGTCAGCGGGATTCACGATGTAGACGAACTCCTCGGTTTCGGAGTCGAGGAAGTACGATGCCGAGCCGATCAGGAGCTTGTCACGACGGGTTCTGTCGACGTCGGCAAGCGGCTTCGCCCCAACTATCGAAACGGCAAGGTCGTCTTGTACGTTTCGCGTCTCGATCGAGAGCCAGTCGATTGGCTGGCCGAACGAATTGTCTAACGAACTCAGTCACGATGCGAACCACGGCATGTTTCTCGATACACACGTTCCGATCCTAGCGAACCGCAGTACCCGCCGCTGGGCCTTTACTTTGGTCGAATTGCTCGTCGTCGTCGCCATCATCGGAGCGTTGGTCGCGATTCTCCTTCCCGCGGTTCAGGCCGCGCGAGAATCGAGCCGGCGACTACACTGCCAAAACAATCTGCGGCAGCTCGCGATTGCGACCTTGAACTTTGAGTCCGGCAAGCGAAAATTCCCGCCGGGCGTGAATCAGGAGTTTTTCACCGTTGCACCGGTCTACCGCGGATCCTCTTTGTTTGTGCACATTCTTCCTCAATTGGAGGAAACGAATGTGCAGCGAGCATGGGACTTCAGCGATCCGATGACCAATACGGTCGGCGGTCCTTCGGCAAGAACCGCGACGGTGCTCCCGATGCTGCTTTGCCCGTCGGACCTCATTGACCAGAACCCCGTCCAACAAAACGGCTTGTTCTACGGACTGACGAGTTACGGCGGAAACGGCGGCAGCCAGTCCTATTTTCCGTCATCGGCGAGCGCTGACGGCATATTCCATACAGCGGGTGCGGCGTCGGAACCAAATCCAAATCAACGAGCCGTGCGGCTGTCGGAAATCACCGACGGCACGAGCAAAACGCTGCTGCTCGGCGAACGGCGCCACGACGACCCAAACTTTGAATCGTTCGCCGCCCAGGGATGGGCGGACTCGTTAACAACCTGGGGCTGGTGGGGACCTTCGGGCGGCCGCAAGGCGATCGGCCATGTGACCATGAGCGCCTATAGCCCGATCAATTATCAGCTCCCGTTTAATACTGCGTCCGCCGCGAATGTGTCGCCGCCGGCCGACAGTGGCACCGCGTTTCAGCATTATGTCGACCTGCGGCTCTGTGCATGGGGAAGCAAGCACGCCGACGGAGCCAACTTCGCGATGGCAGACGGTGCCGTCCGATTCATGAGCACTGACACTTCCATGCAGGTCCTGAAAAACCTGGCGACTCGCGCCGGCGGCGAAACGGTTCAGACGCCGTAGAATTCGGTTTTCGCACCAAGTCTGGCTTCTCTTATCGAGCCGAACGCGGCTCTCACTTCGCTTGCTTTAGCCATTCGAGCATGACCCAGCCAACCTTGGCCAGGGCGAGCGGCGAGCAGTGCAGTGGCGTATCTTGCTCCGTCCGCCAGTACGGGTAGTCGAAGTCGATGACGGCGCAAGTCGGAATCTTGGCGATTTCGTTCAAATTCAAGTGATCGTCGGAGACGGAGTCCTTGCGAGTCGCGATGAACTCGCGCACGCCCGTCTTATAAGCAACTCGCCAAATGTCCTCGACGAGCGGTCTGGTATTGCGATAACTCATGCTGTTGAATTCTTCGTAAACCTGCAGATCCTCGTTGCCGATCATGTCGAGCAGCAAACCCCAGCGGTATTTGAAGGGCGCGGCGGCGCCAGCGTAGGTGCGGGCGAAGTACTCGGCGCCAAGAAAATGGGGGTCTCCTTCCTTCTTCCGCGTTCCCTCTTTGAAAACGAACTGCGATCCGTCGAAGAGCGCGAAATCGATGCCGTATTTGCTTTCCAGCCTCGGCATCCATTTGCCCAGCTCCATCAACAGGGCGACACCGCTCGCCCCGTCGTTCGCGCCGAGCAGTGTACCACCGGGGTTGCGCCCGTCGCGATCGGGATATGGCCGCGTGTCATAATGAGTGCATAGGAGAATTCGCTCGGTCCGATCGGGATGCCACTGGACGATTAAATTGGCCATCGGCACGGGGTTGCCGTCCAACGGATTGGACGCCTGGAATTGCTGGATGCTCACTTGGCCGCCGAGTTTCTGGAAATGGTCCGCGATCTGCTTCTGCTGAACGACCATGCCGCGGGAGCCGCTGGGCCGCGGGCCAATCGCGCAAATCTGCTTGAGGTATTCGTAGGCTTGCCGTCCATCGAAAGGGATGTCTTCCAAACGAAACGCGGAGACTCGCTGCTGGGGCGCTGCGGCAGAGACCTGAGCGCGATCGAGTTCCAAGAAAGCGGCCATTAGCAGGCCGGCAGTCACGATGGCGGCACGCAAAACGGTCGGGCGGTGTGATTCTGACATTCTCAGCCTCCTCAAAACGAGATTACTTGCAACGATTCTCAGTCGTGACCGGGTGACGGTGTCTGTGCGCGAATCGGTTCGCGATCGCCCGGTTGAGCGTTTCCAGACGGGGGTGCCGTTTTGTCCGCGTAATGCAATACGGGCGAGCCGAGAGCGCGATACAGGGAGAACTGTGCCGCGTCGTAATCGATCAGCGTGCGGAGGTATTCCCGCCGCGCTTGCGCTAGGGCCTGCACCGATTGCAGGGCTTCGATCGGCAGTCCTTTGGCCGCTTGGATCCGCTCGAGATTGCGGCGGTGCGAATCGATGGCCGATTGGATCCCTCGCCGGGCCGTTTCGATTTCCGTGCGCCGCGATTGGATTTGCGCATACGATTCGACGACTTCGCGGGCGATCTGGTCGGCGACGTCGAATTGCCTGATCTGCGCTTGCTGCATCTGAGAGCGGACTTCGTGTTGCGCTGCCCGGTCCCCGAAACCGAAGTTTCGCAGTTCCCAATAGGCGATCGCGTCGAGGTCGAACCGATCCTGCAAATTGGCAAACGAGTCACCCTGCCCGGCTGACAGGTCCCCTTCGCTGATGCCGAGAATCACATTGGGAAGCAACGGCGCAACTTCCTCGCGCCGCAATCGCGCGGCCGCTTCACCCACCAACATCCTGTTCTCGGCCAACTCGGGCCGTTGCGAGAGCCCTTCGGCGATGAGCTGCCTGAGCGGCATGCCGACGGGCGCCATTTCGATCGGCACGATGGTCGGCTCCAACGGGTTCAAGGGGGTCGCCGGATCGAGACGGAGCAACTGGACAAGTCGAGCGGATGCTGACTGCACTCCTTCGGCAGCTCGCTCGACGTCGTTGAGTCGCACCGTCAGCTCCGTTTGCATTCGATCGGCGTCGGCTTGCAAACCTTCGCCCGCCTTGGCGTAGTTGCCGGTCAGATCTGCGAGTTGCCGCGTCAGATCGCGGCTTTCGCCAGCGATAGTTGCCTCTTGATTGGCCCGCAACAGATCGAGATAGGCCAGCGCGACGCGCAGGAGCGTGTCATTTTGCACTGCCGCCGCCGCCTGTTGCCGGCAGCCAATAAGCTGCTGCGCGGCCAAGGGCTGGAAGATCGCATCGGCCAGCGAGAAGTTCGCGTAGATGCCCGGCACCGTCGGCGAGCCGTTGCCGTATCCGGTCGCGCCGGCGCCGAAATAGACTGCCCCACGGTTAGTATTGATCTGGCCGCCGGCGACATTTTGAATGGCGCCTTCGTGATTATTGAAACCGACGCCGGCGCGGATCGAAGGAAGCCAAAGCACGTCGGCGCGATCGGCTCGCGCCAGCGCCTGCCGAATTTGCTCGCGGGCATAGGCGACCTGCAGATTCCCGGCATCGGCCAGCCGCAGCGCGGTCGCGAGATCGATCGGGTAGGCATCTGCATGGACGGCGGCGGGTTTCTTCGCGGACGGCGCGGGAGCGGGGACCTCCTCGGAACCGCTTGCCAGCTTGATAGCTGGAGGACCGAACGGCATGCTGGCAACGATTGGCTGAACGCCACCAACAGCGACCGAACGCGGACCCGGATCGGCAATTGGCCGGAAGGAAACGGTGGGCGCCGGGGTTAGGTTCGGCGTTGACGGAGTAGATCGATCCGACGCACAACCTAGGATCGCCGAAAGGATTAGCGCCGCGGTCGATCGTTCAATCAGCGAACTCAAACGCAACGGCATATCGCGCTTCCCTGCGGCGGAGCATCGAGGCACGGAACCGATTCATCCTATGGTCCCAACTCGGTTTATCGAATCCCGCGACGCGATAAGTTCAAGAAATGCGAGTCGCGCTTCGAAGGCTTGTGAAACCATAGAGAATAGGTGCCAGCGAGGCCTTAAGCGATCGGCGAATGATGCGCTGTTGAGATAAGCAAGAGCCATTTCTTGCACGAGCGGAGCGGTGGATCATTTCTACGGCGCCGCCGTGCGACTGATTTGTTCGGCGGCGACAGGCTCCGCCGCTTGTCCGGGGCGAAAGTTGGCGGCATCCTTCGCGATAACCTGATCGGTCGCTTTCAAGCCGGAGATGATCTGAACGTCGCCGCCGCTGCGGATGCCCGCTTCAACAGGCTTGCGTTCGATCTTGCCGTCCGTCACGGCCGCGCAAAAGGACTGTCCGGCTTCGGCAAAGACTGCGGCCGCGGGGACCGAAAGAACGTCGGGGCGCACGGCGGTCAGATCGACGTAGATATATTGCCCCGGCCGCCAGATTTGCTCGTCATTCTTCAGATCCATTTCGACGCGCAAGTTCCGGGTGGCGTCCAGAGCGACAGACGTTCGCTTGACCTTTTCCTTAACGACTTTGTTTGCCATCGCGGGTACGCGGATTTCAGCATTGTCATCGACCGACACGAACGGCGCATCGGTCTCTGGAACATACACAATCACGCGCAACAAGTCGCTGCGGGCCACGGCGAACAACGGTTTGCCGCCGCTGGCTTCCGCCGGTTGAACGAAGTATCCAGGATGGACATTGCGGCGCGTGACGACTCCCGCGAATGGAGCACGGATTTCGGTGTATCCGAGGAGCGCTTTGACATGCGCCTGATCGGCCTCGGCCCCGAGAATCTTCGTCCGCGCGCCCGCTTCGTCGGCAATCGCGGCAAGCTCTCTGGCCTCGCTTTCCGCGACGATGGCCTTGGCGGAATCGATGAGCGCCGCAGTTTCCTTGCGGGCTGCGTCTGCCGCTTGCATTTGGTTCTTGATTTCGTCGGCGTATTTGCGAGTCACCGCGCCTTTGTCGGCCAATTCGGCGGTGCGCGCGTAATCCGATTGCCGGGCTTCAAAATCGGAATCGGTCCGTTCGGTCGTCGCCTTGGCCTGGGCCAGCTTCGCCTTAGCGCTGGTCACGGCGGCGTGGGCCACGGCCACCGCCGCCGTAGCTTGATCCGCAGCCGCGCGGGCCTCCTTCACGGCGGCGACCTTCTGCTCATATTCCTTTTGCAGCTCGGGAATTCCGAGCACGGCCAGAACGTCCCCTTGCTTGATCTGGCTGCCAATATCCACGTTGACCTTCTCGACATAGGCCGCCAGCTTGGCATACAGCGGGGCCTCCTCGAATCCCTCGATCTGTCCCGGCTCCTCGACCGTGTACTTCAAAGTCTTTCGCTGCGGCGTGACGACGGCGACGCGGGCCGCGCCGGCCGGCGGCGGAACGGGGGCCGCGGGTGGACCGCAACCAGCGAGGACCGTCGCGAGGCCGTTCAAAGCAATGAACAGGTTTCGTTGCATGATGGCACGTTGCTCCTACTCCGCTGCCGGTTTGTAGTGTTCGCTGTTCGGATCGTCCGGATCCAAGGAAGCCGAGCGCCGCGGACTTCGCGACTGCACGAGGGCAAACACACTCGGCAAAATGAGCAACGTCGCGACGGTTGCCGCCGCGAGGCCGCCAATCACGGCCCGGCCGAGGGGCGCGGTCTGCCCGCCCCCTTCGCCCAGTCCCAACGCCATGGGGATCATTCCGGCGATCATCGCGCAGCTCGTCATCAAGATGGCTCGCAGGCGGCTGGCGGCGCCGTCGGCTGCGGCGTCGGTTGCGGATGCCCCCTCGCGGCGGCGATGCTCGGCGAACGTGACGAGCAAGATGGCGTTGGCCATCGCGACCCCGATCGCCATGATCGCCCCGATAAACGATTGACTGTTGAGCGTCGTGCGGGTGACGAGCAGCATCAGGATCACGCCCGCGATCACGGCCGGCGCCGTCGACACCGCGACGAGCGCTAGCTTGAACGATTGGAAGTTCGCCGAGAGCAACAGGAACACCACGACAACAGCTAAACCCAGGCCGATCGCCAGGCCGGAAAACATATCTTGCATGGGAGGGATTTGGCCGCGGATTTCCACGGTCGATCCTTTGGGCGGCTCGCCGGCCGCCGCGATCGCGTTGCGGACCTGGCGAGAAACGCTTCCCAAGTCGGCTCCGACGATATTCGCCGTAATTCCGACCTGCCGCTTCATATTGTAGCGATCGAACTGCCCCGGCATCGTTCCCGGCTGCACGTCGGCGACGTCGCGGAGCAGTAGTTGCTTGTCCAGCATCGTTTTGATGGGGATTGTCTCCAGGTCTTTCTCCGATTTTGTCACCGCCTGCGGAATTTCCACCTGCACCTGATAACCGATACCCGTCTTGGGATCGGGCCAGTAATTGGGCAAGACAAACCGTGACGACGAGGTGACCGCGACCAGCGAACGGGCAACATCTCCTTCGGTCACGCCGCTCATTCCCGCTTTTTCGCGATCCACGTTGACTTGCACGGTGGGATAGTCGAGCGATTGGGCGAATTGCAGATCGCGCAGGGCCGGAATGCTCTTCAACTGCTCGTAAATCTTTTGCGAAAACTTCCGGCTCTCGGCGAAGTCGGGACCGCTCACGGCGATATCGATCGGCGTGGGCGAGCCAAAGCTCATCACCTCGTTGACGATATCGGCAGGCTCGAAAGAACATCGCAAGTCGGGCATTTTCTTCGCCAACTCGTCGCGCAGCTCCTCTTTCAATCGCTCGATGTCGACGCGGCTGCCCGGCTTCAACGACACCAGTAAAATGGCCTCTTCGGGGCCGCGCGACCATTGATAGACGGCATTGATCGGATAGCTGGACGGAATGGTTCCCACGTAGCCCAGCGTCGTATCGACGTTGCCGGCGCCGACCTTGTCTTTGACGAGTTGGAGCACTTCCAATGTGATCTGTTCGGTCTTCGAAAAATGGGTCCCGTCTTTTGCACGCAGCCGCAAACGGAATTGGCCCGCATCCACGAGCGGAAAGATCTCCGTTCCGAGCCGGCCGCCGACGAGCACGATAATCGCGACGCTGGCCGCCAGATAACCGGCGACCAGCACGACTCGTCGCGGCAAGATGCGATGGCAAAGGCGGCCATACGCTCCGCGCAGACGATCCAACCAAGACGCTCTGGAAAACGCCGGGTCAGAGTGTTTGACGTGCCGCAACAGCCAGATCGAAAGCACCGGCACGAACGTGCTGGAAAGCACATACGAGGCCAACATCGAGAACCCAACCGCCAACGACAGCGGTATGAACAGGGCCCGTGCAGCTCCCTGCATGAAAAACGACGGCAGGAAGACCGCCAGAATACAGAGCATCGCCAAGAATCGTGGGATGGCGGTTTGGGAGTTGCCCAGCCGCACGGCCCGCGCAACGTTGGGCGTATTCTCCAACTGGATGTGGATGTTCTCGATCTCCACCGTCGCCTCGTCGACGAGAATCCCGATCGCCAAGGCCAACCCGCCGAGGGTCATTAAGTTGATTGTCTGCCCCGTGAGCCATAGCGCGACAACCGCGGCCGCTAGCGCCAGCGGGATGTTGAGCACGACGATCAGCGCACTGCGCCAATCGCGCAAGAAAATGAGCACCATCAAACCTGTAAACACCGCCCCCAGCGCTCCTTCGGTGGCCAGGCCCCACATCGATCGCGTGACATACGGCGATTGATCGAACTCGAAGACGACGTGAATATCATCGGGCAAAATGGCCTGCATTTTCGGCAGGGCGGCTTTGACGGCACTTACCACGTTGAGCGTCGAGGCGTCGGCACGTTTGGTGACTAGCATGTAGATCGCCCGCCGGCCGTTGGCCAGCGCGTAGCCGGTGGGGATGTCCATCGAGTCTTCGATCTGGCTGATTTGGCTCAAATAAACGGCCGGATTGACGCCGGTGCGGACCGGGATGTTTCCCAACTCGTCGATCTGGCGGACCATCGAGTTGAGCGGCACAATCGGATACATATCGCCGACGTGCAGATTGCCCGAGGGGCTGATCGTGTTTCCCTGGGATAGTGCGGCGATCACTTCGTCCGGCGTCACACGATACGAGCGGAGCAAGTCGGGCTTGAGGCGCACGACGATCGACCGCGCGCTACCACCGAACGGCGGCGGGGCCGACACACCGGGCAAACTCGCAAAGATCGGCCGGACTCGAAACAACGCCAAATCCTGAATCTCAGCCAGGCCGCGCGTCTCGCTGGAGAGCACGAGGTAGCCGACCGGGACACTTCCCGTGTCGAACCGCATGACGAACGGCGAAACGGTACCCGGCGGCATGAACGCCCGAGCGCGATTGACGTAGTTGATCGTCTCGGCCATGGCCTGGGCCATGTCGGTGCCGGGATGAAAATAGAGCTTCATCAGGGCAGTGCCCTGGATGTTTTTGCTCTCGACGTGATGGATGCCGCCGATGTAGAGAAAGTGATACTCGTAGTAATTGGTGAGCAGGCCCTCCATCTGCGCCGGATCCATGCCGCCGTAAGGCTGGGCCACGTATATTACCGGTAGATTCAGGCTCGGAAAGATGTCGACCGGCATCCGCTCGATAGCGAGCGCGCAGCTAAGAGCAATCGCGATCACGGCCACCATGATCGTGATCGGCCGACGAAGAGCAAAGAGAATCAATCCCATCGCTGAATCCGCACCAATGCTTCGCGCGGGTAAGAGTCGGCGGACAAAACCGCTTGTCTTGTGTTCAAAAAGCCACGGATCCCATCGAATACCCTGGTCGTCCACGATGGAGCTGAATTGGATCGTCTACCATCAACTATACTATCGCGGCTAACATGAACGAATGGTGAAAATTCGCGAGAGCGAAATGCCGGAAGAGCTGGTTTGGGACTCGTTCTTCGACGTGGCGGGCGTTTTGGAGCGTCTGCGATTCGGCCGGCCTGCCGGCCCAGTCGTCGAATTCGGCTGCGGCTACGGCACGTTTACGATCGAGGCGGCCCGCCGCTGCTCGGGCATTCTGAATACGTTCGACATTGAGCCGGAAATGGTCGCGCTAACCGAGCGGAAGGCGGTTGCCGCGGGGCTGGCGAACGTCCGGGCCGAAGTGCGGGATTTCATCGCGGCGGGGACTGGATTGCCTGACGCGACGGCCGACTATTGCATGGTGTTCAATATCCTTCACGCGGAGCGGCCAGTAACTCTTCTCAATGAAGTGCGCCGCGTGCTCGAACCAGGCGGCTTGGTTGGGATTATGCATTGGAACCACGATCCCTCGACGCCGCGCGGCCCGAGCATGGCGATCCGCCCCAAGCCGGAGGATTGCGCCGAGTGGGCGGTCGTAGCCGGGCTTAGGTCGGTATCCGAATTGATCGACCTTCCGCCGTATCATTATGGTTTTGTTTTCGAGCGGGCCGGGTAGTCAAAACTCCGAACGACAGAAGGCCGACTAGCTCCCAATTGATCTGGCGGCCGCGCAGCCAAAGCAGTACGAGTCCGGCCATTTGGCTGTCGATTATGGCAAACGAGAACAGCGGTCAGACGCCGGACAATATGACGACGACGCTCGTCCCGAAACGGCAAGTCCCGACGCTGACGGTCAATACCCGGGCTCACATCGCGGCGCTGGCGCCAGTTGCGGCGCTCTTGTTCCTATCGGGAATGTGTGCGTTGATCTTTCAGGTCTCTTGGTCGCGTGAGTTCCGGCTCGTGTTCGGTGGCTCAACCGCCGCGTCGTCCGCGGTATTGGCAGTGTTCATGGGCGGGCTGGGTATCGGCAACGCGGTGTTGGGACAATGGGCGGATCGGGCGAGAACCCCGCTGGCGTTGTATGCCGTGCTCGAATTGTCGATCGCCCTGGCAGTTGCCGTGGGCCGTCCGCTCATCGATGCGCTACACGGCCTTTATATTTCCTTTGGTGGTCAGCTCGCACTGGGCGCTGCGGTGGCCACGGTCGTGCGGCTGGCGATTTCGGTGCTCGTTCTGGGCATCCCCACGTTTCTGATGGGCGGGACCTTACCAGCAGCGGTCCGAGCCGTGACGCTCGCCGAGGACCAGCAACGCCGCGCCGCAGCACTGCTTTACGGCGTGAACACGCTGGGAGCCGTGGTGGGAGCGTTCGGCAGCACGTTCTTCGCACTGGAGTTCTTCGGCACGCGGAAAACGCTTTGGCGGGCGTGTCTAGTAAACACCTTCACCGCAGTATGCGCCTTCGCACTCTCACGCATCACCTTTCGGCGTGCCAGCGGCGCGCAGCAATCGGACCGTTCTGCCGAACCAGAATCCCGTCGGCTGCTCGGACGGGAGAGTTACAACTCGCTACGGACCAAAAGGATCGACGAGCCCGCCGGAGGTCGCAATGGCTCCCTTCTCGAGCGGCGACATGGTCCAATTCGCAAGGGCCGCCAACATCGGCGCAATGACCAGGCGGCCGGAGGGCAAAACGCGCTCAATGCGGCGCGGGCAAACGAGCACGGCGTGACTGACCAGGCACGTCCGGTGCCGTTCCTGACGCAGATCATCTACGTCGTTGCCGGTATAGTGGGCTTCGCGTTCTTCGTTATGGAACTCGTTTGGTACCGCATGCTTGGCCCGATTCTCGGTGGGACCACCTTCACATTCGGGTTGATCCTCGCCGTGGCATTGATGGGCATCGGGCTGGGCGCGGCGGCCTATGCGATGTTCTGCCGGCGCGCGCCAGTCTCGCTTTACGCTCTCGCCCTGACTTGCGTCTTGGAGGCATGCTGCATCGCGATTCCCTTCGCCTTGGGTGATCGCTTGGCGGTTCTGGCGGCTCATTTCCGTGAGGCCAGCACATCGCATTTCTTGGGCGAAGTGGGGGGCTGGGCCGCGATCACATCGAGTGTTGTCCTGCCGGCAGCATTTGTCAGCGGAGTGCAATTCTCCCTGCTTGTCGGCTTACTGGGTCAAGGCGATAAAGATATCGGAAATCAGATAGGGCTCACGTTTAGTTGGAACACCTTCGGGGCCATTTGCGGGAGCCTCGCTGGCGGGTTCAGCTTGCTGCCTCTGCTTTCCGCGCCGGGCGTTTGGCGCTCGGTCGTGGCCCTTTTGGCAGTGCTCGGCGTTTCCGTCTCCGTCTACGCTTGGCGAATGGCGAGGCGTCGAGTTTGGGCGTTCGCCACCCTGGGAGCCGGGATTGTCGCGGTTGGCATGATCGCTTGTCCTGGCCCGACTGCCGTGTGGCGGCACGGCGCAGTGGGCGCGGGACGCGGCGTTTGGATGAAAACTCTCGCGGACCCTAACTCCTTGCGCGATTGGGAAAACTCGGTCCGACGGTCAGTGCTTTGGGAGGCGGATGGGGTCGAATCGAGCGTCGCCATCGTCGCCTCCGACGCCCTGGCCTTCTACGTCAATGGCATGTGCGATGGCAATGCCATCGCCGACGCGGACACGCAGATCATGTTGGGCCTGATCGGCGCCGCCCTCCATTCTCATCCGCGAACCGCGTTCGTAATCGGCCTGGGAACTGGAGAGACGGCTGGATGGCTCGCGGAAGTTCCTACGATCGAGCGCGTCGATGTCGTCGAGTTGGAGCCATCGGTCCAAGAGATGGCGCGCCGGTGCCGTGCGGTGAATCACGACGTCTTGGCAAACCCCAAGGTGCGAATGATCTTCAACGACGCGCGGGAAGTGTTGCTAACGACCGCCGGGCATTACGACCTGATTGTCTGCGAGCCGTCCAACCCTTACCGCAATGGAATCGCTAATCTGTTCACGCGGGAATTCTATCTTGCAGGCCGCGATCGCCTGAATGAGGGCGGGATGTTCGCCCAGTGGGTCCAGGCCTATGAGATCGACGACCGCACGATGCGCACTATATTTGCCACCTTCAAGTCCGTATTCTCGCACGTCGAACTCTGGCAAACCAAAGGCGGCGATTTGGTTTTGTTGGGGTCCAGCCGACGACCGGATTACTCGGTTTCCGAGCTGCGGAGCAAGGTAGCGACTGAACCCTTCGCGTCCGCTCTGACCTGCGCGTGGCACACGGCCGATGTCGAGGGGCTGTTCTCTCATTATGTCGGCGGCGAGGCGCTGGTCGACCGTTTCATCGGAGCGGACGTTGCGTCGATCAACACCGACGACCACAACGAAATCGAATACGGCTGCGCAAGAAATCTAGGACGCGGCAACTGGGACGCTCCAGGGATCTTGTACCGCAAATCGGTCGAGATTGGCGACCAGCGGCCGCCAGTCCGCGGCGGCGCCGTCGATTGGCAAGCGGTCGCGCTCGGTCGTCAATGGGATGCGGCGGTCCGCGATGGCAAGAAACTCTCCGCAGATGATCTCACCCTGGACGCCGGTGCGTGCGACAAGGTCTTGGAACGGTACGTTGCCAGAGACGTTTGGGGAATGTTGGCCGCATGGGAAGCCGAACCACAATCCACGCCGTGCCTCATCGAATTGGCCGTCGTTGCCCATCTCTATGCCGAATCAGGGAACAGAAAGGCTGAACCGCTGATCGAACGGCTTCGCAGTCAAATGCCTGCCGAAGCGGAATTGCTCGGCGGGATTCTCGCCTGGAGGCAGCAGAAGTTCAGCGAGTCCGGCGAACGGCTGGCGGCGGCCGTCTAGCGGTTGCACGGCGATCCCTGGGTGCTGGAACACATACTCGCGAAGACTTTCGACGCGGCGAGTGGCGTCGCCAAGGTGGATCCGAGACAGGCGCCAAAGTTATTGCAGGCGTTCTCAGAACCCTTTTCCGTCGATCGTGCTGGCGAGAATCGGCGCGCCACTGCTTGTGTCATTGCGGAGCAACTTGGCCCTGCCGCCGTAGCGCGGTTCGTGGAGTCGTTCGAACCACACGTCCCGTGGTCGAAGCGGTTTCTTGCCTATCGTCTGAAGGCGTACGAGGATGCGGGACATCCGCTGGCCGACGAGGCCCGTCACGACTTTCAGGATTTTGTGCGCTGCGCCGCGATTGCTCCGGCCCCATCTGGATCAGGCCGTTGATGATCGCCGAAGCGTTCCAATAAATGCGGCCGTGCGTTCCGGATGGCGGAATGCACGGCCGCGATTTGTGGCGAATTCGCAGATTGACGGTCGACGGGCGGTGGATGCCGGCCAACGATCCGAAGGCCTACTTGGAAGTCCTCGGCTCTAAAACTTCATCGGACGCAGAGTAGTAGCCGGCCAGCGCTGATTTGATCGGCCGTGCGGAGGCCGATTTCTCCGGCGCGGGCGGCGCGGGTGGCATCGGAGCGGCCGGCGCAGGCACCGAGTTGGTCTTTTCAGTGCAACCACAATCGCAGCCACATTTGGGGCAAACCCATTCGACCGTGCATTTGCGGACCGGCACTTCGACCGTGTACGGAATCTTCACGAGCTTGTGCACTTCTTTGATGAGGCAATTGCATTTGCCGCTTTCACAGCCGCAGTTGTCGCAACCGCAATTGTCAGTGCATCCTCCCTTTTCGCAGCAGCCGTCGCCGCACTTTGGGCAGCACGGGAACCGGCCCGGAATGCACAACTCTTCGCACTTGCAGCAATAATGATACTTGGTCACTTTCTTGGTCGTGCAATAGGAATGGCACACCGGGACGAGGCCCTCGTGGCAACCGCATTTCGGGCAGCAGCAGCCAGGATCGCAGCAGGCCGGCGCCGCGCATGATGGCTCGGCATTGCAAGTGGCTTCTCCCGCCATCGACAGCCTGGACGCCGCAAGCGCGGCGATCGCCAGGGCGGCGGACATAGCAATCGTTTTCATATTTCAATCCTCCGAACGAAGAAGATTAGAGTTGGAAGTTTCCTTACGGTCTGTTCGTCAGGCTTCCAGTCGTAGGTCAGGCATCCCGCCGGACCGTCAGGCTGGAAGCCTGACCTACGATTCGGTCCACCTTAGAACTGGAACTGGGCCTCAATCCCAACGCCGCTCGTCCAGCCCGCGGGAGAGCTGGTCGCGAGGGTGGGGCCGGTCGGCGTGTCGTCGCGTTGGTCGTAAACCCAGTCGAGCATGACGTTGAAGTTGTCGTTGGCATACCAGTTGAGCGCCAGACTGACGCCGTTCAAGATTCCGCCCTGGATGCGGTTGAGGCCGGTGCCGTCATTGAGATTTACATACGAATATCGAGCGGCAACTTCCCAGGCGCCGCAGCCGCAGTGAAGGTTGCCATCCTCATCCCGGATCACCCAGGCGTTGCTGTACGGCCCGGCTTTGCCGTAGTAGTAACGGTCCAGAGCGCCATATCGCCGGTCGTAAGAGCGGTTCTCGCCGGTCAAGGTGTAGGCCACCTGAAGGTAGCCGCCGCTAAAGACGTAGTTTTGAGAGGGAGTGATCGCCGGATGAAAAAATGGCGCCGTCAACCCTGGGTTAGCTCCGACCGCGCCGTTGAGGAAGTTCCATCCATACTCGGCCTGGAATGAAAATGGCCCGCGGATCCAAAGATTTTCCAGGCCCAAAAGGAATTCGTCGTGGGCGGTGATCGGGCCGGTGTCGATCAGCCGGTTGCTATCCGCATTCGGTACGGCGGCAGGGCCGCCGGCGGCCGGGTCGTCATCGCGCAACTCGGGCCGAGCCCGCAATTGAAACACGTGGAATGGGGACGTGGCGTTATTGGTCGTCCCATCGCGAAAGCCGCCGGAGATACCGAAATGCACCAAATCGCGGCCTTCATTTTCATAGACCGGAAGGGCGGTCAAGCGGGCCTGCACTCCCCCTTGTCCATCTCCGAAAAACACGCCGCTCGACGACCCGTTATCGGGGCGAAAGGCCACGGCCTGCCAAGAGACGCGCTGGTCGAGGTAATTGTCGCTAAGCTGAATGCCGGTGACGAAGTTCTGATTGAGTTCGATGGCTTCGGAGTAGGCCGACCGCTCCATGAACGTCATGCAGCGGCTGGAAGACGACATATCTCCTTCCAGCCCGATCGCGTTCTTGACGTGACCGATGTGGACCGTGCCGACGACGGGAAGGCTCGTGGCGCCGAACCAGAATTCGTCCAGCCCGACCGTGCTGAATTGGTCGTTCTCAAAGGCGGGAATGATTCGATACTCGCCGTTTCCCCAAAAATTGCCTTCAAAGAACAGGCGGATGCGGCGGAAGTATTCGCCATCCTGAAGGTCACCGATGCCGCCGAGGGCCGCTCCATTCGCAACGCCTTGGGGGACATGCCCTGGCCTCGCGCCAGGAGCCGCTTTCAGCGCCGGAGATTCATTCCACCAGACGTTGTCAAATTGCGTCCAGCCGCCAATGTGCATGTTGAAGTCGTTGTTCGGCGTGGCGAACCAGAGGAACAAGCCGTTTCGGAAATCGGATTTGACGCTGAGGTCGCTGCCGACCACGTAGGGCTGGTCGGCCGGCTTCGCCGTCTTACCGTCGTCCGGCTTCTTGACGGGGTCGCTGGGAAGCATAAAGCCGGCCTCGGATGTCGATGCTTGCTCGGACGGAATTGACTGTGAAGGCGCAGCCTGTTGCAATCGGGCAAGTTGATCCTGCATTTGCCGAATCTGCTGCTGCTGCTGATCGACCAATCTTCTCAAATCATCGAAGGGGGGCGAATTCAAGTCTTGGGCCTGGACGGTCGTGACCAACGTGCTACACCCGACTAGAACGGCGATTGGAAAGAGCCAACTGGCCATTGGGGGGTGCGCCGCGACTGCACCGCCGACACGAGATCCTTCTCGCATGATTCGTTCCTTCCGTGAGATTGGCCGTTATTGAGACCCAGCCTGAGCTTGACTTGGCGTCGAACCGACTCTCGTCCATATATCGCTTCGCGACATCGCGAACGAGCATCGCTATCGAATATGTCGGAGGCCACGGAAAATCACTCGATTAGTATTGTGCAAGCGGTCCACTTAGCGGGTCCGCCGCAGCGCAGCTCCGACACATTATCGATACATTGCGCTTCTTTGACCTGTTCTCCATGAACCTCCTCGTCGGCAAGCCTTGACACCCCGCTGGGTAATCGTTTCTTTGGCAAGGATTTGCGAAACCTGCAACGGCCAACTCCAGCCGCTTGGTCCATCGCCGGTAATGTTTGAATCCAACCCCTGCTGAAAAAAAATCGGCCGCGCGTTCCGACTAGCGGAACGCACGGCCGCGACTCGTTGTGACATCGCAAATCGATGGCCGGCGTGGCGGTTGATGCCGGCCAAAGTTCGGACGGCCTACTTGGAAACCCTCGATTCCAGAACGTCATCCGACGCCGAATAGTATCCGGCCATCGCCGGGTTGATCGGCCGTGCGGAGGCCGACTTCTCCGGCGCTGGCGGCGACGGCGGCATCGGGGCGGCCGGCGCCGGCGCCGAGTCGGCCTTCTCAGTGCAACCACAGTTGCAGCCGCACTTGGGACAAACCCATTCGATCGTGCATTTGCGGACGGGCACTTCGACGGTGTAAGGAATCTTCACGAGCTTATGCACCTCGCGGATGAGGCAGTTGCACTTCCCCTCTTCGCAGCCGCAGGCGCCACGGGCGCCGTTTTCCGTGCAGCCACATCCCGCAGTGCATCCGCCGTTTTCGCAGCATCCTTCAGCGCATTTCGGGCAACACGGGAACCGGCCCGGAATGCACAGCTCTTCGCATTTGCAGCAATAGTGATACTTGACCACTTTCTTGGTCGTGCAATACGGATGGCAGACCGGAATCATCCCCTCGTGGCAGCCGCATTTCGGGCAGCAGCAGCCCGGATCGCAGCAGGCCGGGGCGGCGCACGACGGCTCGGCGCTGCAAGTGGGTTCGCCCGCTCTCACCAGGCCGATCGCCGCGATCGCGACGAAGGCGGCAACGGTGGTCATAATCGCTTTCATATTTCACTCCGCGGAAGGTTAAGGTCGGTCGTAGGTCAGGCTTCTATCCTGACCTACGAGGTTATGGGTTGGTCGCCGTTAGAAGTTCATCGTCATGCGGAAACCGAAGCCGTTGGCGCTCTCCGTGGCGCCGCCGGCCCCCAAGCCGACGACGCGGGTATAACAATAGTTGAACGCGTAGTGCATGTTGGGGTTCAGATACCAGTTGAGGCCGAGCGTCGATTCATCGAGATGGCCACCGTGCACTCCCTGGTCGTTGAGATCAACCCAAGAATAGCGGGCGGCGACCTGCCAGGCGCCCAAGCCACAGTGCGTCCGTTCGCCGGGAAGGTTGACGAAGTTTTCGTACGGAGTGACGCGGGTGAACGCGGCCGCGCGGCGGACATAGGTCATGTTTTCGCCGGTCAAGAAGTAGCTCGCCTGAAGGTATCCGCCATCGAAGAAATGGCCAAAATTCCCCTTGGCAGTCCCGCTGATATTCGAGCCATTGACTTCCATGGCGTAATACTCTGACTCGAGGCACCATGGTCCCCAAACGGCCACGAACTCCGGACAGATCATTTCGGAGTACGTGCCGACCACGTTTTGGTTGACGTAGCTGGGCGTGATTGCGTATGGTTCGTGAACGTCGCCGCGATCGTGGAAATTGATGACGTCGCGCTCGAGTCCTTGCGCTTGGGCGTCAACGCCCACGTGAACGAGGTAGCGTCCGCCGCTGGCCTCGTCGTAATACGGCAACCAGGTGGCGCGGCCGATCCAGGAGAAGGCATCGTTCGCCAGCGCGATCCCGTTGAACGGATCGTTTTCCGTGTTTGTCGTGAGCGAGTTCCGCCAAGTCGCCGTTTCGGCCTCGTTCCAGTCGAAGGCCTCGACGCCTTGGGCGAAGTTCCCGGTGCCGGATTGCGGCACGAACACGTCGAACGCTGCCGATCGCTCGATGAATTGCGTATATTCGTCCGAGGTCCCCAGATCGAAGCTGAATGGCACGAGGAATTGCCCAGCCATGACATTGCCTAGAATCGGAATATCCTTGAGCGTGCATTCGACCCATGTTGGGGTGACCGCATCGATGAGATTGGCCGAGTTTGCAATCGTGCTATTGGCGACACCGGTGTTGAGAGTCCCGCCGGCGCCGGTTCGATTCGGCCGGACCACTGCAAACGAGCCGGCAAACTCGAACTCGCAGATGAAGTCGATGTTTTCGTAGATCGTGCCGTCGACCCGGAGCCGTGCCCGGCGGAAGTCCATGTTGTCCTGGAAGTTTTGCCAACCATTGGCGTTGCCCGGACTGGTCGGCGAATTGTTCAGCGCCCGTAGCTCTGCAACCGTCGATCGCGGTGCCTCATAGGTTCCAGCGTCCCACTCCATTCGGCCGCCAAGATGCAATGAGAATTCTTTGTTCGCGCTCTCGTACCAGAGACCGTTGTTCCAACAAACGTTCAAGGGGGACTTATCGTTCGAGACGATTGTGGCGCCCGGCGGCAGTCCCGTCCCTGCAGCGGCAGCTGCCGTCGCGGCAACGGCCGCAGCCGGGGCAGGATCCCCGTAACCGGTGGGAACAGCGGGGATTTGCCCGGTTTGCGATTGAGCCACCGGCTGTTGCTGATTGGCCGCTTGAGCTTGCAATTGACGAATCTGCTGCTGCTGCTGTTCGACCATCCTTTTCAAGTCGTCGAACGCCGACGAATTGACGTCTTGCGCCATCGCCGCCGCCTGGAATATGCCGCAGCTAGAAAAAATCGCAAATGCGATGGCCCAGCGGGTCATTCGGCGTGGCGTCATGGCCCCGCCAATACGAGATCCGTCTCGCATAGAGCATCCTTTCATTAGATTAACCGTCCGCGAAAACCGCGAGGCAGTCGGCTCTGCGTTGAGCCAACGATTCTCCCAGGCGCCGACGATGGTCGGGAAGTTAGCGTGGATAACGAAGAAATCGGACTCGCCGGAGAATCTATTTGTTAGTTCCGGTCCGAAGATTCGTAGTTTTTAATCGTTTCCAAACATCTCACACGCACAACCGCTAGGTTCGGTTCAGGCGCTCCGACCGGTGCGAATTACCTAGCCGGCAAAGTGTCGTATTGTGATGCCTGTGATTTGCAGTGGTTCGGGTTTGTCGCATGCTCATTTCTCTTCGGCAGCCGCTTTTGACGCGGAACCCAAACATGCCTTATTTGATAAAGATTATGATGAATCCGGTTCGATCAATTGTAAGCCGATGCAACTAAGGGCGCGAAGTAACGGCTGGATCGAAGATTCCAGCGCGGTCGGCGACTAACCCTTCTCCATTTACGGAACGACAAATGAATCGTCATTTGAAGCTCGCAATGGCGGCGGTGCTGATCGCGGCAGTGTCCAACCGGACACCCGCGCAGCAACTATCATCGACGGCGCCATCGTTCGGTTCGGCAAACGGGCCCAATAACCAAGCGGTACCGTCGGGGTACGAGACGGCTGGGTCGCCCGTCGATCCACTTCGCGAGATCGAGGATTTGCGTCGACGTCTAGAAAAGTGCGAGGCTGAACTGCACGACCGGGCCACAACCGGCGCGCCGCGAGAAGCCGCCATCAACCCCGTGGATTATCCTAGCAATCTGCAGTCGCCACCGACGAAGTTGTTAAACCCTGGAATAGCTCCCGCAAATCCGGCGTCGGAGCAGGGCGATCCGACCGCCGTGCCGATCATCACCTCGCCCACCTTGCAGATCGGGGGTAAAGCGATTTGGGACAACGCCATGTTCAGTCAAGATCCGGCCAATCGCAAATTGGTCGGCACGGAACCGAACCTGACTGGCTTTCGCTTCCTCCGCCTGATGTTTTACGGCGACCTGTACGAGAACATCAACTACCGACTGGAAGTCGATATGGCTCAGGCGCAATCGTCGACCAATCCCGCGCTGCTCGCCGCGTTTCAGGACGTATGGGTCAACTTCCGAGAGCTGCCCGTCTTGGGCCATGTGAAGGTTGGCTACTTCAAGGAGCCATACGGCCTCGAGCAACAGACGGGCGAAGAATATCTACTGTTCATGGAGCGGTCGCTTCCCAACGCGTTCGTTCCCGCCCGGCACATGGGCGTCATGGCCTACAACGATCTGAACGACAAGCAAACCTTGAGTTGGTTCACTGGCGCCTTCCGCGAAGGATCGGGCGACAAGACGTTTCTCGAATATAGCAACGAAGGAGACTGGGGGACTACAACGCGCCTGATTTGGCTTCCATACTACGACGCCGCCAGCGGCGGCCGATACTTAGCTCACATCGGCGGGGCATATGAATTCACGGGGACCAACAACAATAACGCCGACAGCAAAGCCTTTACGCTGGTTCCGGAAATCAATGCCCAAACGCCGTTTTCCGTCGCAACGATCCCCAGCAACGACTTCCAACTTTATAGCGTGGAGGCGGCCATCATGAACGGCCCCCTGCTGATCGAGTCGGAGTACATGGGCGCCCTGCTCACGCCGCTCAAGCGAGGTCAAGATATCTATCTTGACGGTGGTTACGTCGAGGCCCTCTATCTGCTCACCGGTGAAAACCACAACTACAATTTGCCCGGCAAATTCTTTCAGGGCGTGACCCCCTACGAGCCGTTCTTTCGCGTTCGCAATCCGGACGGCGAAGTCATCACCGGTTGGGGCGCGTGGGAAATCGGCGCTCGATTGTCGTTCATCGACTTGAACAACGACGGAGTCGGAGGAGGCCGGGCTGTGAACTACACCTTCGGCCTGCACTGGTATCTAACCAACAATTGCAGCGTGATGTACAACTTCATTCACAGCAATTTCGAAAAGGTTCTGGCGAAGAAGGATATCGACAGCACGTGCGACATTAACGGCATCCGGGTGGAATACCACTTCTAAGATGCCCTCTTCGCCTGCGGCGGAACCTCTTCAGGTACGGGGAGCCGTGAGGCGCGTCAAGTCCGCGCAGACACACCGGAACACGCGGCAACACTCAGATTCATCCTGCTCCCGGTGCGTCAGCGCTTTGCTCGACACACCCTACGGACTACCGACCTAACGCTTCGCTGGCGGCGGGACTTCTTCCGGTCGCGAATACGGTTCCGGAACCACCGGCGTGCTCGTCGGCCGCGGTACCATTTGGCGCAGGGCGCCGATCGGCGGCTGGCCCATGGCCCAGTACAGCCGGAACTGCGACTTGTTGAAGTCGATTACTGCGCCGAGGTAAAGCGTCCGGGCATCCGCCAGATCGCGCAGGGCAATCAAGGGCTGCAATGGATCATATTGATGCTCCGCTCCCGCCAACCCAAACGAGGCTTCGCTCAGCCGCCGCCAGGTTTCCAGCGCCTGCACGACCGCCTGTTCGGCGGATTCCAGGCTGCTTTGATCCGCCTGGGCTGATTGCGCCGCGGAGGTCACATCCTCGGCCACGCGGGCCTGAACGTCGGTCAGATTCAATGTAGCCTCGTTGGCCTGCGTTTGCCGGATGCGAGACTGAATGACTTCTCCGGCGCCCATGTTGTGCAATTCCCAAAAGGCTTCCGCCGTGCCGTCGCTGCGAGCGCCGAAATCGCCCATCTGGTCGTTGACGCCGCCGCCGAATGTGCCGCCCGCATAGTTCAGTCCCAAATGAGGAATCAGCGGTCCAACCTGTGCTTGTCGCCAGCGGGTCATCGCCGCGGCAACGAGGGCACGGTTTTGTTGCAGCTCCGGGCGATTGCTCAGGCCGATGGACACCAGCTCGTCCAGCTTGCTTAGATCCGGAATCAATCCGATCGGCACGACGCGGGAATCGTTCGGTTTGAGAATTGCCGTGGGACGCAGAAGCAGTAGGCGAGCCAAGCGGGCGGATACGATGGCGATCTGTGCCTGCAATTGAAATTGCCGCTCGCGGCGCAAATCGACTTCGGTGCGAGCACGATTGATGTCGGCGGTTGTCTTGCTCAACCCCGCCTTTTCGGCCGATTCGGCGTTGCGGAGCATCTCTTCCGCGCGCGCCAAGGCATCGGAATAGATCGCGTATTCGCCGTAGGCCTGGAGCAAGTCGAGATAGGCGATTGCCACGTCCAACTGCACATTGCTGCTGACGGCCCGGGCGCTGGCCTGGGCGGCGGCGGTCAGCCGCTGCGCTGCCAACCGGCCAAACAGCAATTCCGAGGTGTTCCAATCAAGTTCCGCGCCGCCGCCGACGAAGAGTCTTTGTTTGGACTCTTGAACGATCTGTCCGTTTGTACCCTGATCGCGGCCGTCGTGACGATCATACGTTGGACCGGTCCGCAGATCGGGAAGCCATGCCAATTCCGCCTGCCGCTCCTGCAAGTAAGCCTCGCGGACACGGTCGCGCGCCAGGGCGACAGTCGGACTATTGGCGTCAACCAATTGCAATGCCGTTGGCAGATCGATCGGGCTTGCAGCGCCAATGAGCGTAGCCGGCGTGTATTTGGGTTGAGGAGTCGCCGTTGCATCAACCGCGGGCCGCGTTTCATCGTCTGCGTATCCGACCAACCGGAACGGAGACACGAGGTCGCCCGGTTGAATCACATCGCCAATGCCTTGCGGTGCGTTCGGAACGTCGCCGACGCCACCGACGTTTCGTGCCGCGACGGAAGGAATGCCGAGCTGATTCGCTGGCGCGATTTGTTTCGCAAGCGGTGTCGATGCTGCCGTGTCGCGATCGGGAGTCGCGCAGCCACTTGAGAAACCGATCGAACCGGCCATCGAAATGAACGCTAAGTATCGCCGAATTCGCGCTGCGCCGCGTCCGCGATGCCTTCTGCCAAACCGCAGGTAAACCGACACCATACGCGCCTCCTTGCGCGAAACCGCCACCCGCATTGGCCGACACGGTTTTGTTGATCCGTCGTCGGCACTGGCGATTTCAATCCGCCGCGACGACCTTTACCGGCTGGCCGTCTGCAAGCTCTCCCTGCCCGCTGCGAACGATTTGATCTCGATCGGTCAGCTCCTCATAGTTCTCGACGGGGCGTCCCGTTTTAGGATCGGTCGACCGAATCATCTTGACAATCTTGGCCTGCACTCCGTCTTCGAATTGCACGCGGACTGGAACGCGAACGGCGCGCCCGTCCCGCACCTCAAAAATGTACGAATGATCGCCCGAAGCGAATACAGCCCCGGCGGGCACGAGCCGCGACTTACTGAAATCCTCGAGCAGCAGCGTCATATCTCCATACATGCCCGGCTTCAGCCGGTCATCCTTGTTGTCGAAATCCACCTCGACTCGCATGTCGCGCGATTTGTCCGGATCGAGCCAATGCGAATAGCGCGTGATCTTCGTGTGAATTTCCTGATCCTCCAAGGCATTCAGTTGGATAATCGCTTCAGTATTCTTGTCGACGAAGGGAGCGCATTTTTCGGGCACCCATGTGACGAGCGTCACGATGTCGGTGCGCACTACCCGGAGCATTGGGGTCGGATTGCCCGTGCTCGCGTTCTGCACGAACGATCCCGGGTCGACTTTTCGCGAGGCAATCAGTCCATCAAAGGGAGCCCGAATCCTGGTGAAATCCACCATGGCTTGGGCGTGGTCGCGGTCCGCTTGCGCGGTCGCAACCCGAGCCTTCTTAACGTCTATATCGACTCGTGCTGCATCCACTTTGGCGGAAAACTCTTCGGCCCTCGCCTTGGCCGTGTCGGTGGCAGCTTGGGCTGTCTGATAGTCGGCCGCCGCCGCCTCCAAATCCCGCAGCTTTTCATCCAAGACGTTGGCGACGACAGCATCCCTTTGTGCTAGCACCTTATAGCGTTCATATTCCTCCTCGTGGAATTTTTTCAGCGCTGCCGCACGAGCTTCAGCCGCTTCGCTCTCTTTGATGAGCGAGCGGGCGGATTTAGCCGAGGCCTGAGCCACGAGCAGATTCACTTGGGCTGCCTTAAAGTCCTGGTCGGCGCCGAGGACCGCGGCCGACTTTTGAGTCAACTCCTGAACCAAATCTGGGGCGTCCAACTCGACCAGCAATTCTCCCTCTTTCACCGTGTCGCCGATATTCTTTTGAATGAATTTGACGGTGCCGGGAACGCGGGCCATCAGATCGGCGGTGTAGTACCCTTCCACGTAGGCCGGCTGCTTTTCGGATCGAACGAATCCCTGCGGATTGCGCTTCGGCCGAATCGTTTCGACCGTGATGACGTTGTCGCCGGTAGCTGGGCCGTCGGCGCGCGATGAATTGGCGCTTTCGACGACAGTTGCCGGTGATTGCTTGGTGCCGTCGGTTGCCTGCGCAGCGACGTTCCCGCCAGAGCAACCCGCTAAGCCTGCAACGACGATTGCCCCTGCAATTGTCGCTACGGCGGCCAAGCCGTAGAAAACGATCGGCTTCTCACCGATCCAAGGACGATTTCGCCCAGCAGTCATGGAAGTATGCCTCCGTTGATGAAGCGATGAATCACTGGTTTGGCGCTTTCATGCTATAATCAAGGTCGCCAATACTCCAACAGGCAGAGCCCGCTGCAGGTTCTTGCCGAAAACCATCTTGCACCCGACCGATTTTTCGGATTGCTCGAACTGCGCGCTGCAAATCGCAGCCGATCTGGCGACCAAGTATGGGTCGCAAATCTTCGTGCTGCACGTTGTCGAGACGCTCGGCCCCGCTAACGTCACGTTCGGCGAAGTTGGGAACCAGCTCGAACCCGAAGGTTATCGGGACCGGTTGTGGGCGGAACTTCGCAAAATGAAACCTCTCGGGCCTCCCGAAAGCTCGATCGATTATCTGTTGGTTGAAGGGGACCCAGCAAGAGGGATCGAGCAGGTCGCCGAACAACGGCACTGTGATCTGATAGTTATGGGCACGCATGGTCATCGGGGATTAGAGCGGTTTTTCATGGGAAGCGTCGCCGAGCACGTTGTCCGCAAAGCGGCGTGCGCGGTTGTGACCGTGAAGTTGCCGCGGGCAGCGGTGTCATGAACGGGTTGATCCTACGGGAACCGCTGCTGGAATCCTGAGTTGAGCCGCGAAATCGGATTCTGACAATTCGGCGTCAACGTCGGTCTCTGGCCTTGTCGAATCGCGAACCAGTAGCGTGTAAATAATAGGGACGACGATCAGAGTAAGGACTGTGGAGGTGAGCAAGCCGCCGACAACGGCCCGCGCCAAAGGCACGTTGGCCTCGCTTCCGCGCCCCAGGCCAATCGCCATCGGCAGCAGGTCGAGAAACGTCGCCAAGAAGGTCATGATGATCGGGCGAAAGCGGATGCTGGCGGCGGTAGTGATAGCGCCCTGAACCGACGCCCCCAAGCGGCGCTGCTTGTTCGCGAAATCGACCAGCAGGACGCCGTTGGCCACGACGATGCCCACCATAAATATTACGCCCATGCTCGACTGCACGTTGAGCGTCGTGTGCGTGATAAATAACATCGCCAACACGCCGATCAACCCCAACGGAACGGCGAACATAATGATGAACGGAGTCAAAAATGAGCGGAACAGCACGACCAGCAGCAGGTAGACCAAAACTGAAGCCATTGCTAAGCCGAAACCGAGGCTGCCGAACGACTCGACCATCCGCCCATATTCCCCGCGAACATTGATCCGCATGCCGTTGGGAAAAAGCAATCCTTGGTTCTCAAGCACGTCGGGCATCTTGTTGCCGTTTTTCACCTCCTGTTGCCATTGCGCGAGTTGAAGACTCTTGAGCCGGCTTTGAATCTCGCCCGACACGCCGCCGATATCGCGGTTCTCGGTGTTCACCTGCACATCGAACACGCGCGCCAGACTGACGTGGTTCACTTCGACTGGAGCGCTGCTCGGCTCAATCGTAACCAAGCTTCCCAATTTAACCGGATGCATCCGGATGGTGCCTGTGGCTGGGATGTCGAGAACATCTTCCAGCCGCTGGCTTGGATTCTCGGGGTACTGCACGCCGACGAAGTATTGATTGCCGGACTTGTAGTCTATCCAAAAGTTCCGCTTGATCGAGACGCTGGAATTCATCGCCGTGGCCACTTGGTTGATGACCTGCGCGAGATCGAGTCCGGCGTCGGCGGCTTTCTTTCTATCGACGACGATAATCCGTTGCGGGGCATCGAGCCGCTGTTGGATGTGGACGTCGGCGGCTCCGCGGATGCCAGTCACGTTGTCGCGAACATGCTGCGCCAGGGCGAGGGCGTCTTTGAAGCTGCCCCCCTCGATCTGCACGTCGATCGGCGAAGAGGCCCCATAATTCAGTGCCGCCGAGACCATGCCGCCGGTGTCGAAGCTAATCCGCAGGTCGCTGAATTTTCGATTCTCGTCGAACGCATGTCGTAGAGCGATGGCGTATTCCTGAGCGCTCTTTGTCCGCTCGTCGCTGAGCTGGACCTTGATGGTGCAGTCTTGGGTTCCCGAATCCGCCGTGTAAGCGGCCGACCAATCTGGAACCAATCCGAGTTCGGAGATGATCATCTTCCGCTCGTCAGTCGGGATGTAGTCTTTGAGGAATTGCTCGACCTCACTCACCCGTTGCTCAGCCGCTTCCAGGTTGGTGCCCGAGGGCGTGCGCAGATAGAGCGTGATCTGCCCGGCGTCGATCTGCGGGAAGAATTCCCGACCGATTCCCAAGAGCAGCGCGAGCGAGCCGCAGAAAAGCAGCCCCACGCCGATCAGCACCGGCGCGCGATGCCGTAGCGCCATCGCCAGCACGCGTTCATATCGCCGCGTAACGAATTGGATCACCAATTCGATTCGATGATGGATCCGCTGCCCCCAACCTTTCGTTTGATGCTCGTCGCCCGGATGTGCATGGCCCCCCAACCATTTGGCACAGAGAGCCGGCACGAGCGTCTGTGAAAGAAAAAACGAGGCCAGCATCGCGAAGGCGACCGCCAGCGTCAACGGGCGGAAAAGGAATCCGCCCATCCCCGGCATCAAGGCGATCGGGCAAAGCACGATGATCGTCGCCAGCGTGGCCACGAGCACGGGAGTCGTCACCTCCGCCGCTCCATCGAACGCCGCCGCGATTCGCGACTTGCCCAACGTGTGGTGGCGGTGCGTATTCTCGAGCACCACGATCGCATTATCCACAAGCGGGCCAATGGCTAGGGCTAGCCCTCCCAACGTCATGGCGTTGATCGTGTTGCCGGTCGCAAACAGTCCCACCAGCGAGCAGAGAATCGCCAGCGGAATCGACAAGGTGGCGATCAAAGTCATCCGGCCGTTACCCAGGAAGATCAAGATCATGGCCGAGACCAGAAAGGCCCCAATCACTCCCTCGTGGATCAGGCTCGTAATGGCCTCCCGCACGGAGACGGACTGATCCATCACCAGGTCCAATTGCACGTCCTTGCCTTCGGCCTTGAGAATCGACATCATGCGCGGGATTTCGTTTTTCACGCCATCGACGACCGTGAGCGTACTGGCCCCTTGCTGGCGATAGATCGGGACGTAAACTTGGCGGCGGCCGTTGATCCGCACGAGCGCCGTTTGAATGGCGCTGGCGTCTTTGGCATAGCCGATGTCGGAGAGATACACTCGATTGCCTGGATCGGTTCGGATTGGGATTTGGTTCAATTCGTCGACCGCACTGACCATGGCGTTGGAATCGAGTTGGAATTCGTAGCCGCCGAACTTCGCCACGCCAGGCGTGACCATAAGATTCTGCCGCCCCAGCGCATCGACCACGTCCAGCGGCGACAGATGGCGGGCCTGCAATTCCTGGGGATTCACGTACACCAGGATCGTGCGGTCCTTGCCGCCGAACACAGCCGGCGCCACCACCCCCTTGACCCCGCCGAGCATATTGCGAATCTCGATACGGGCTAAGTCCTTCAGTGCCGTCTCGTCCAATCCCGAATTGCTCGGGCTGCTGACCGTCAGGACTCCCAAAGGCAAAGTGCCAGTCGGATCGAACGGCTGCACCACCGGCGGCAGAGTATTGGGAGGCAAAGTGGGCAGAGTGCCCAAGGCCAGCGAATTCACCTGGGTCAGCGCGCCGTTGGGGTCGATGTCGTCCTGGAAGTAGAGCCGCACGACGCTCACCCCCAGCGTCGATTTCGATTCCACGCGTTGACAGCCGGTCGCCTGATTGGTCCAGCGCTCGATGCGGTTGGTGATGGTTTTCTCGACGGATGCGGTGGGCATCCCCGAGAAGTAGGTCATCACCTGGACCGCAGGCGCTTTGAAGACCGGCAGAATATCGACTGCGATCCGACTGATGGAGAGGACGCCCATCACGAGGATCAACAGCGCCATCACCGTGACGGCGTATGGGCTCTTCAGGGCAGTTCGGATGATCCACATATTTTCGAGTTCTTCATGCGTACAGTTTTCAATACGAAGCGGAACCTATATTGTTTCGCACCGAGCGATCAAGGGCAAACGTATTCGACAGTCGGCAAGATGATCCGGACCTGTCGATATGCAGCACCATCTAGTGGTCTGAACCGCGGGACGAGCCGGCCAGGAACAACCTGGCACCTCGACTCCGGTGACTTTATGCAAATCGGTCGTCCGTTCGCCGATGACGAAAGGCGTGCTGCGAAGCACGCCAGCGGCGCCCGACCGTAAGCATCGCATCGTTGCCGCCACGAAGACCATGAAGAAGCCCGTCATGGCGGCGGCAGTGCGTTGGAAAAGAAGCAATTGACCGAATCCAGAACGAATACCCGCTGATCCGGACCGTTTGGATCGATGTCGATTCCAAGTCGCACGCGATCACGCTCTATTCCAAGCACGAAAAGGTCGACGCTGTCATTGATTCGCATTCTTTCACCCGGTATCCCTCCGAGAACTAGCATTGGACGTTTCCCACGTCGCGACACGTAGTAGCTCCACCCGTGGCCATTCATCGTTACGGCCTCCTCGTGAATTTCGTATGACACCGACCGCCGCCCTGGATAGAAGTGGTTTCTGCCTGACCGGCATCGGATCGGCTTGCGGCAGCAACAGACGGGGCGATCACCTCGCAAATTGTTCTCACGGACAACCCTTCTTGTCGCTCAAGCACGAGGTCACACCATCGCTCGACTGCATTCGCTCGGGAATTTCCGTGCGTCGGATCAGCACGTCCGGGGGCGCCGAGAATCCGAGTTTGACCTTGCCGTTCTCGATCTTCAGCACTTGAATCTGGATCACCGAGCCAATAACGATGCTTTCGTTTGCCTTGCGAGTAAGCACTAGCACGGCAATTCCTCCATGAGAAAAAATGGCAAAGGCTTGATTGGGGCTATTCGCTCAGCCCTGCGGGTCGTGGACGAACGGTCCGTGTTTCCGTGTCGTGCGGTTCATGGGCAATTTGCGGACATGGTCGTCGGCGGCAATCCTGACCGAAATGGCTCAGTCCCGTCACGATTCGTCAAGAGCCTGTCGGCTATCTGCTTCAACTCGGCAAGGTCGTCGGTCTTCTCAACGCAGGCCGCGGCCAGCCGGCTGCGATGGTCCCGCACACAATCTTCATCATGTGCCGTAAAGAACATGATTGGAATCGTAGGGGCGATGGCTTTGATTCGCTGAGCGGCTTCGAATCCATTCACGATCGGCATATTAATATCGAGAATCGCCAAATCGATATGCTCCTTTTGCACAAGACGGGCCGCCTCCGCCCCGTCGCGAGCCAGAAGAACGCGGTATCCCTCGTCCTCAAGCTCTTGTTTGCAGAATTCGCGTATGTTCTTGTTGTCGTCGGCGAAGAGGATGCTTCTCATGGTTGCGGCCGTGCGTAATTCTGCTGCGTGGATGCCGATGGCGACTGAGATCCCGCGGGCTGCGAGCCGGCCGCGTGGGCTTCGGCCAGCTTCATCGCTCGATCGGTGATCTTCATCGCCGCGAGAATCTCGTCCCTGGAGAAATAGATTTCGTCGCCGCCGATCAGGTGATGGATTTTCTTGTCGAGCAATTGCTCCCAGGTCATGTGGTTGGCCAAATGCCAAGCGGCGGCCTGCGCGGCGTGCTGGTCGATCTGCCCGGTGCCGAGCAGCTTGCACAGTTCCTGAACGTTCGGATCGCTCGTGAAGGATTCAATGGGGCGGATTTCGTAGGGGACATGGGCGTTCGGCTCTTTCTTGCCGTGTTCGAGGCAGACCGTTTCGAGCTTGATCTTGGCGACCTTCTCCGGGGCAACGTCGAAGGCCCCGCCGCCCCCCATCATGCCGCCTCCCATCATGCCCATTCCACCCCCGCCTCCCACGCCCTGATTTTGGCTGCTATTGTTGCTGTTTGAACTCTTGCGAGTCGTGTTCCCGCCGGCGCCGGCGGCTTGAGCCAGAACGGGGACAGCCGCAAAAGCGTCGGGAAGCTTCACCGTCAGAGGCTGATGGGTCTTGTTCATAACGAGCAATTGTCCGTCGCGCGAATCATGGGGGATAAACTTCACGCCGATGTCGCCCCTTTTTATCGCATCGAACAGATTGACTGACGTCTTGTCGGGCAATTTGGACGACGCGTCGTTGGACTCGTCGCTCGGCGCGGCAGTTTTGGTTGAGGCGACCGACAAACTGGCGGCCGCCACCAGCGTCAACATCCATGCCAATTTGTTTCCACAAACAGAATTCATGCGATGGCCCTCCGATCAACGAATTAGCCGCCTTCATTAAAGAACAGGAGAACCTGCCCTCAAGCAATCAGGGTGCCAAACGACAGGCAATCACGGCCTGTCGTTGCAACCGCTTTATTCGCCGCTGTATAAGCTGCGATCAAGCGATCCTGGCCGCCCGCGATTGATCCTGCAGGCGTCCGAATCCCGACGGTAACGTCAGGAAACGGACGCTCGGAGCTAGCCGCCGCGAGCATCGAGCCCGAACTTCTGCAACCTGGCATGCAGCGTTGGGCGAGGCAGTCCCAGCAATTGGGCGGCGTGCGTTTGATTGCCCTGGCACCGCCGCAGGGCCTCCGCGATCAAGAGCCGTTCAATCTTTTCAACCAAGTCCAGGTAGGCCCGATCGCTTCTGCACGAGTCGAGATAGGTTCGTACGAGTTGCCGGCATGAATCCTCGTTCAAATCGTGCATCGCGGCTGGAGTTTGGGCCCAAGGGAGATCGTGAGCCTGAATTGTGTACCCCCCGCTGAAAATGATCAGCCGTTGAACCAAATGTTCCAACTCACGCACGTTCCCTGGCCAAGAGTATTTCATAAGCGACTCCAGCGCGTCTGGCGCGAGCGGCGGTCTCTCGACGTGGGCTGCTCGTGAAGAACGAGCCAGAAAATAATCGACGAGACAAGGAATGTCATCGCGCCGCTCCCGCAGGGGCGGCACGTGGATCGTAACGACGTTAAGGCGGTGGTAGAGATCGTCGCGAAAATCACCGGCGGCGATGGACTTTTCCAGGTCGCGATTGGTGGCGCACAGCACTCGCACATCCGCCTGAATTGTTTCATTGCCGCCCAGCCGCTGAAAAGTCCGGTCTTGTAGGACTCGCAGGATCTTCGCCTGGACCATGAGCGGGATGTCGCCGATCTCATCAAGAAAAATCGAACCGCCATCTGCTTGCTCGAACTTTCCGATCCGCCGCGTCACGGCGCCGGTGAACGCACCTGGCTCGTACCCGAACAACTCGCTTTCCAAGAGGGTCTCCGGAATGGCCGCACAGTTAATGACGACCAATGGCGAATGCCTCCTCACGCTATGCTCATAGATCGCCCTGGCCACGAGTTCTTTTCCCGTGCCGGATTCCCCGCGGATGAGCACAGTTGCATCAGTCTGAGCCACGCGTCCGATCGCCTTGTAGAGTTGCTGCATGGGCGAGCTCTGGCCGACGATTGCGTCGGTCGATGGCTCGATTGTCTCGGGGCCCAAGGCGAGGTGGCCTTTCATCAGCCGAGCCGCTTCCAACGCCTTGGCAATTGTCTGGAGCATTTCTGCCGGCTCGAATGGTTTCAGTTGGTAGTCGAATGCTCCGCGCTTCGTGGCCTCGATCGCGGTGTTGGTGGTGCTTTGTCCGGTCATGACTATGACGGGTAAAGTCGGTTGAAGCTGCTTGATCCGGGCGAGAGCATCCAGACCGTTCATCCCAGGCAAGCAGATGTCCAAAATGACCAAGTCGCAATCGGCGTCCTTCAGCCGGCTCATCGCATCTTCGGCGCCTCGGACGGCGTCAACATAGTGCCCTCGTCTTGGAAGCAGTTCCTCAAATGCCCGGAGGACATTCGGTTCATCGTCAACAATAAGGATTTTGGCCATCTGATTCCTCGCGCGCGATGGGGACCCAAACCGCAAACGTAGTGCCCTTGTCGGTTGACGACTCCAACACCAATGCTCCACCGTGGCGAGCCATGACTTGCGCGGAAATGCACAAGCCGAGCCCGGTCCCAGTTTCCTTGGTAGTGAAGAAAGGCTCAAAGATTCGGCGTTGAACGTCCTGAGGCATGCCGGCGCCCGTATCGCGAATCCGCACGACCACCATCGGACGGCCATCAGCGTCGTTCTCAGCCGTTGCCGTGATCCGAATCTCGCCTCCTCCGGTCATGGCGTCCGCGGCATTGCCGAGCAAATTGAGAAAGACCTGCTTGAGTTGCGCCGCGTCGGCCATGATGGGCGGCAAATCCTCGCGGGTCGCGTGTTCTGCGCCGATAGCTCCTTCCTCCAAGCGAAGTCTCAGAAGTTCCAACGTCTGCTCGATCACCGCGCCGACGTTTTGCGGCTGACAGCGAAGCGCCGGCGGCCGGGAGAATTCAAGAAAACTCCTGACGATACTCTCCAGCCGCGTCGTTTCTTCAGAGACGATTCGCAGCTTGCGATTCAGCTCGACGTTTCCCCGGGCCGTTTCCTGGATCGAAAACAACCACATCTTGATCGCCGTGAGCGGATTGCGGATCTCGTGTGCAACACTGGCGGCGAGCTTTCCGACGGACGCCAACTTCTCGGCCGCCATAAGCCGATCGTGACTGCGATCCAATCGCGACCGGGCGTCGCTTACGTCCGACATCAGGTCGCGAAAGTGATTGCCGATCATCCGCAGCTCGTCTTGGTCGGAGTCGGCGGGACTATCGCGGTGATCGCCGTGAAACAACCGCGCATCGGCGACCATGCCTCGCAGCGGGAAAAGCACTCGGTAGAAGAACAGCCAGAGCAAGAACCCGCCGAGAACGAGCGACAGAATCCCGGAAATGCCCACTACCCAGAACGTCACTTGCATACGCGTCTCGGCCCGCGCAATAATCGCCTTGACGTAAAGATCGTTGACCGCGATCAATTGATCGCAGAGGTCGTGGACGTCGTTGGAAAGGCGGCCATTGACCTCGTTTAACAGCAGCGTTCTCGCCTTGACTTCCTCGCCCTTCCTGAAGAGCGAGATCACCTCTTCTTGTCGCGCGCTGAGATTTGTCCATGTTCGTTCCAGTTGGAGCAGAAGAGCCTCTTCTTCTTCCGGAACATACGTGGTTTCGCGAACCGTTGTAATCCAGCTTTGGAAGTGACGCTGCAAATCGCGGAATCTCTGCTCCCAGACGGGATTTCCCTTGTCGAGAAGATACGAGGCAATCAAGCCGTTGCGTTCGCGAAGAATGATCTCCGCTTCCTCAGCGCGGACATTTGGAAAGCTCTCTCGGGCGGTCTCTTCCAGGCGCTTGTTGACGCGCCAAGCTGCGTATAAGGCCACGAGGCTGCTCAGGATCGAGATCGCAACGATCCCGAAAATCGTCCAGGAAAACTTTGTTCCCAGTCTTAGGCCCATTTGCCAGCTCTTTCAACGGCGCAAGCCCCTTCAGCCCACCGCGGTGTGCCGAATGCCAGCCAAGAATCATCATATCCATCCGAAGATGCAAGATGAACCTCGCGAGGCGGGCTTCAGAAGCATCGAACCGAAGCAAGCGCTGCGGCCGACGTCACAAAAAAGGCCGACAGTGTCGTCGGGCCTGACGCTATACGTGGCAAGTACCGTTGCGGCGATGCGACGGTCTTATTTATTGTCGCCCAGCGACGGGACTTGGCGGGAAATGCAGTGTAGCGCGCCCCGCTTAGCGATTAGCTTCGAGCAGTCGATGCCGACCATCTTCCAATCCGGCAATGCCTCGTGAAAAACATTCAGGGCGACTTTGTCGAGATCGGGATCGGTGTCGGGATACTGAGGAACCAATACGACGCCGTTGGCGTAAATGACATTCGTATAGCTTCGCCAGTTGCCGTCCTTATGGCTCGGCATCGGAATGCGGATCACATCCATCGGGCCATTCTTGGTCGGCTCGCCCTTCAAGGCGCTTGAGTTTTCATCAAGGATCGGTGCGTTGACAGCGTCTTCATCCGAGCGATATAAGCCGACGATCACTTTGTTGACCGCACAGACGGTCAGAAACATGTCCGTGTGGCCAGTCGGTTCGTCTTCCAGCGGCTTAAGATGAACCCAGCGGTCAAAATGGAAATAGTCGTGAAGTAGCTGTCCGATACGTTCGGCGTTGTACCCGCGCGCCTCATTGCCGGCGCCGATTCGGGTCGTGGTGATGCAAAGCCCGTCGCCATTGCTCGTCAGGTTTCCGCCTTCCAACGTCAAATGCGCATGAGTGTAGTGGAGTCCGAAAGTCGCGGCGAATGCGACGCTAAAGCTATCTTCGAGATCTCGGTTCTGTTCAGGATAGGTGTAGTCGATAACGGTCGCATGGTCCCCGACCACGAAATACGGCGCGTAGTCGCGAACCCACATCGCCTCGACGGGCCATTGAAAGAAATCGATGCAATCCTCGGGCAGATTGTTGTCCTTGAGCAAAGCGATGGTTTTCGCTTGCTGGTCCGAGTTGGCCACGACGCCGATAATCTTGATCCGGTCGTGAATCGCGGCGACGATTTGCGCCAACGTTTGAGGATGGTATTGGATCAGTTCATTGACCCCGAGAATCATCGCCGCCTGATGCTCGAAGCCGCCCACGACGCGTCCACTGGTGATCACGTCAGCTATCGGTCGAACGCGTTCGACACTGGTCCTACCGGGCGGTGGGTCTGCCAACGCTGAACCGGCAGTCCGATACGCCTCCACCCCAAAGCCAGCGAAAAAGCCGGCGGTCGCGAGGATCGCACCGGCGACGAAGAGCGTCAGTAAAGGTCGCCTCTTGAACATCAACTCACACGCCGATGGCGGGAGTGTTCCGACTCCCCCGGAAAACAGTCCGATTGCGGACAGCCGAAGCAGTATAACATCGTCGAGAAGGGCGATACCAGCAAAAATCCCCGTAGCCAACGACTTCGGCTTCAGGCGGTTTTCGGCTGGTCTGCCAAAAAAATTCCTCCGCAAGCTAGGAGATTTAGCTTGCGAAGGATGAGAGACGGATCCAATGATCCGTGGTGATTTTATCGGCCAGATCGTCGTTGGAATCGACTCATTCTGAGCAAGACGATTTGCGTTTAGAATCGCACGAGACATTGCAATTCAAAGACGGGACTACACGCAGATTTGGCAAGTGATGGCTGCGGCGATGAGTCGGAAGAATGCGTCGCCGAAGTAGTAACGAAGTTCGACGAACGCAAATCAATGGCCGCTCGCGAGAGCCGCCAGCGGCACGCCGCAGTGCGGTTTCGTCTGGGGACGAATTGGGGACAACATTGCCCGCACAAGACCAACGCGCCTATAATGCTGTCGCAATATGGTAGCTACAGAACGATCAAACCGGGAAAGGACTTGCAACACAATTCAATTGCGAACGCAACCTAAGCTATATCCCCTGAATCTTGATTGAGATACCAGTTGACTCCGAGCGTGGTATCGGTCATCTCGCCGCCTTTGATGGGGGCGGGTTGAGCCCCACTGCCCGCGGAGACAACGCTGTTCATGTCGATGTAGGAGAGTCGCGCCGCAATTTCCCAGGCGCCCTTGCCCATGCAGACTCCATCGCAGGTGCGGACGCGGAAGAAGGGCTCATACGGCTTGACAGTGGAAAATCGCTTGGCTTCACGGTCGTAGCCGCGGTTTTCGCCGGTCAAGAAATAGCTCGCCTGAATATAGGCGCCCTTGTAAGTGGCCGAGCGGCCAGTGGTCGCGCCAGTAACGGTGCTAACGTCGTTAAGCGTGACCCAGGTTGCTTCGCCGGAGACCGAGAACGGCCCATTAATCATGGCCAACTCCGCATCGTACTCCTCGTAGCTAAGGCAGTTCACGTTCCCCGTGTTGGTGAACGGGTTGAGCGTCAACGCTTCCTCGGTCGCCGAGAACGACTTCTGGTCGGTCGGGTTGGTCAAGCTGCCACCGGCGCCGACGACGCGGAAGTCGGTGCCCACGTGGAGCAAGTAACGCCCGTCCGAAGGTTCGTCGTAATAAGGCAGCCAAACCGAGCGAGCGCAGAAGCTCCAATCTCCCTCGTTGCTCCGCTCGATGAATGAATTGTCCGAGAAAGTGTCGCGGAATGTGCCCATGTACCAGCTAAGATCCTTGTTTTCATTCACGTAGTTGAACGCCATGACGCCCCATTTGCGGGCAGGAGCAAAGTTGTCTGGGAGCGCTCGCCGCTCGAATTCCAGCCATTCGTCGCTGGTCAGCTCTTCGAGCATCCACGGCTCTTTGAAGTGGCCGATGCGAAGATTGCCCATGACCGGCAGGTAGCGGACCGTGGCATAGATGTCCTTGAGCTGGATCGTTTCAACGATCTGGGTCTTCGTCCAAGTCGCGCCGGCGACGTTTGGGCCGGGAGGGTTCTGGACCGTTGGAGTTGCCAAGGCCGGGACGATCGCATTGCTCGCGCACTCGATTTCGAACTTGTAATCGACGTTCTCATAAACCCAGCCTTCGGCGTAGAGCCGCAGGTAGGTGAGGCCGGTGTAGTCAAGTTCCTTCGGGTTGCCCGTCGCGTTGATGTTTCGCTGGCTCTGATTGATGTCCACATTGTCGATGAACACCTTGGCGCCGACGCGGAACGTTGGGCTGGTGATGATCGGCACTTCCTTGGGAGTGCAGAACGGATTGGCAGCGTCCGGAGCGGCAGCGGCGCTGGCATTTGCGTTGGCGTCGAACGCAGTCGGAGTGGCGCTCACGCCTGGTTGCTGCTGTTGCTGCTGAGCGCGCAGGGCGCGGATTTCCGCCTCATTCGCGTCGAGACGGCGGCGCAACTCGTCGATCACGCTGTTCTGATCGCTCGCGGCAGCGCCGTCGTTGTAGCCGGCTGGGGCGACGGGCGCGTAGAAGCCCTGTTGACCGTGCGCTTGGCTCAATCCGGCCCACGCGACGAAGGCGGCGACGAGGCCGCCCAGGGCCATCCGAGGTCCGTCTCTCATGGGGACATCCTTTCACTTTAAAATCCGTTAAAAACGTCGGGGATCTTCCCCCGGCCATCTGCCGCGCCTCGCTCCATCGGGCGACGCGGCATCTCCTGATCGATAGCCTTGACACAACGAGAATCGGCCGGATTTCAGTAAGAACTATGTTAGATCGCTTCAAGACGCGGCCTCGATAGCCGACGATTTTCTGCGCCAATCGGATCGACCGGGAAATCCGGCAAGGTCGGCCGGCGCCGAAAGAAGTCGCTAGTTTGCCCCAAACCTAGCTGGCAGTTGCGCGGCGGGGCCAGTTGTGCTGACGGAGCCTCGATTTCCGCTGGTCGAGGGGAAGCGCGCCGAGGTATTTCGGAAGTTGTTTCGATCCGGCAAGATGTATCGCCGCGGCGCGTATGCTCCGGCGCGAAAATATCAAGGCCTTGGGCGCCGGTTTTACGGCGTGGTCTGGGGCTTGAATTTGTGGTTATAATTCAGCCGGAGTGAGATGAACGAAGAATGCGGAACTAACGAGCTACCGCGGGGGGCGGACGTTGCACGCGGGCTTCCGGACTTAATCCACATGGCACGACGACTCGATATCGACCGCATTTTGCAGGAATGGCCCTTTCAGCCGGGAGAGGTGCTTGCCCGGCGGGTGAAGGCAGCCGATGGCCGGGAAGTGTTGCAGATGCGCGTCGATATGGGCGTGTTGCAATTGGAAACTGAAGGCCGGCCGGACGGTCAGCATCCGGGGGGCGCGGAAACCTACTACGAGCATCTCGCGGTCGAAGCGATTCGCGAGGGAGAGGCGTTTCAGCTCAGTCCCGAGCAATGCGTGGAGGCCGATCGCGAGTTCGTGCAGTTTTATCACCGGCGGATTTGTTGGCTCGCTCTGCGCGAATATCGCCGCGCGGCGCGCGACGCCGATCACAGCCTGGCGTTCATGGACTTCGTTCGCAAGTTTTCCGGAGACGAAGACTGGACGGTCTCGCACGAGCAATATCGGCCGTTCGTGATGTTCCATCGCGTTCAGGCCGGCGCCTTGGCGGAACTCGAGGAGAACGGTCCCGAGGCGGCGATTGGCGAGGTGAATCGCGGCCTGGAGCGGTTCCGCGAGCTGTTCGCCGAATACGAAGCGCTCGATCGCTTCGATTCCGACGAGCTGGTGAGCCGGCTCGTCGAGTTGAAAGAGTCGATGCGAACGCACTATCAGGTCGGGCGCACGCTCGACGAGCAATTGGCCGATGCCGTGGCCGCCGAAGAATATGAGCTGGCGGCCAAACTCCGCGACAAGCTCGCCCGCCGCGGCGAAGCCCGTCGATAGCCAACTGGATGGGGCATCGTATCGAAGAATGCCTGGACGGCGCTGCTAGCGTCGGCTTCCATGCCCGTGCCGGTTCCCCGACGCTAGCAGCGTCGGCTTCGACGCGAATCCCTTTCCATCGTGGCAATCCATTCGCATTGTAGCGATTGTAATCTTGGGCACCCCAACTATTGTAGATATGTACACTATCGCAAGGGTCTGGCGACTGGATTGGTCGCTGCGGTGATTTTCTAAATGCCATGCCGATATTGGCTTCCCGCCGCATCGGTAAATCGCTCGCATCATCTGGCACGGGGGCTGCATTAGGGGAGGATCGCCAAGGTCAAGCGATCCTAATCCCCGGTCCATGCAAAGGAGTGTGTGCCATGTTGGTTCTCTCGCGGAAGGTGAACGAGCAAATCCTGATCGGCGACGCCATAAAGATCACCATCCTGAGGGTCCGCGGCGACGCGATTCGGGTCGGCATCGAGGCGCCGCGCGAGGTGCAGGTGCGCCGGTCAGAATTGCCCCCTTTGCCGCAATCACCCGCCGCGCCGCGGCCGCAGCGCCCGCGCCCGCGCCGCCACGGCGAAAAAAACCCTGGCGAACGGGCCTCCGCTGTTGGAAGTCGACCGCTAGCTGCCAAGCTCCACGCGCGCCGTGTCCCAAGCGCCTCGACGACACCGCTGATGACCTGACCCAGGAGGCGCTTGGGCCGGCGTTGCAATTTCGCCGCGACGGATTAGCCTAGAAGGCATGTCACAACCGCTGAAGGTCAAGCCCGGCGCGAAGGTCCAGCTCAAGGATTTCGATCCGGATTTTCACGACGGGATCGAGAAACAGGCCGCGCTCGAAGAGGCGGCCAAGAATGCCGATGCCCTCGATGAGCTGGCCTACCGTCTCTACGCCGAGCACCGCCGCGCGCTGTTGATCGTGCTCCAAGGGATGGACACGTCGGGCAAAGACGGCACGATCCGGCACGTGATGAGCCGCGTTAGCCCGCAGACCTGCAAGGTCGTCTCGTTCAAACAGCCCAATAGCGAAGAGTTGGAGCACGACTTTCTCTGGCGAGTTCATCGAGCCGTGCCGCCGAAAGGACAAATCGGCATCTTCAACCGTTCGCACTACGAAGACGTGCTCGTGGTGCGGGTCCACCACCTCGTCGAGAAATCGGTGTGGAAAAGCCGCTACGAGAAGATCAATCTGTTCGAGAAGTTTCTCGCGCAGGAGGGAACCACGATCCTCAAGTTCTTCCTGCACATCAGCCGCGACGAGCAGCGCGAGCGGCTCCTCAAGCGGATCGAAGATCCGCACAAGCTCTGGAAGATCAGCGAGGCCGACGTGGCGGAGCGGAAATACTGGGACGACTACCAGCGGGCCTACGAAGACGCGATCGCCGAATGCGGCGCCGATCACGCGTCCTGGTATATCGTCCCAGCCAACCACAAATGGTATCGCAATTTGGTTGTTGGCCGCGTCGTTCATGAGACGCTAAAGCAGATGGACCCGAAGTTTCCCGCCGCTGCGAAGGACTTGACCAAGCTGGTGATCGAGTAGGGCATCGTGTAAGCTAATCTCCATCGATCCAACCCACCGGATCATCGGGGAAGCTGGCGATGTCGATGCCGACGGAAATCAAGGCGGCTCGCACGGACGACGGGTATGTAATCCGCGTCGAAGGGCGCGGGACGCTGCGCGAGAGTCCGGCCGTGCGCGAATTCGCCGCCCAATGTCTCGATCAGCGGCGCGAGTTGACGCTCTCGGTCGATCTCTTCGCCTGCGAGTATCTCGATAGCACGTTTCTCGGCTGCCTTGTCGGGCTGTATCGACGCGGACAACAAGAGCCGAACCTGCGCCTGACCGTGTGCGCCGAGCCAGAAACGCGGCGGCGATTGCTGGGCGCGACTCGGCTCGACAAGCTGTTCCACTGCGTCGACAATTGCCCCGAGCCGGCTGGTCCCTGGGCGCCGCTCTCGGCCCCGCAACTGGAAAAGCGCGATTTCGGCCTGCACGTCCTGGAATGTCATCAGCGGCTTTCCGAACTCCCCTGCCCCAGCGCGCCGGCCTTCAAGGCTGTCGCCGACCAATTGGCCCGCGAATTGGGCCAATCGCAGCCGGGGACGCCCTAGCCTAGCACTACGGTGTCGAATACTCCTGTCACTTGAACTACGACCGTGTGATACAATTGGTTGTAGGTTCGGAGCGACGGGGGATTCTCATTCGACGCCGAACGTATAACGATTCAATGCGAGGATGCCGTGATGAAAGTCGAAGAGAGTTTGATCGCCGAAAACATGACGTACGAACGAGAGAAGGCGAATCTGCTGGCCGCAGGTGACGAAGGGAGGTTTGTCCTGATTCACGGCGACGACGTTGTCGGGGTATGGGGAACCTATGAAGACGCCTTGCGCGAAGGCTACGGCCGATTTGGCTTGTCGCCGTTCATGGTCAAGCAGATTCAAAGTATCGATCGCGTTCAATTCATAGCGCATGAAGTTTCACGATGTCGATCTTAACCATGTCGATTGGCCCGATCGGACCTTTGGTGGAGATTGGGTTGTTGGTGAGCAAGCCGCGGGCGGAGGCCCTGACCGCCAATGGGATCAAAGTCCCCGACATGGTGATTGCGCATGGTTTGATCGACACGGGCGCGATATGCACCTGCATCGATCCATTAATCGTGCGAAAACTCGGTTTGTCGCCCACCGGGACCACCCAAGTCTATACTCCCTCCAGCGGCACTTTGGGACACGCTTGCGATCTCTACGATGTGTCGCTTGGAATTGTGATGGGGGCGAGCCAGGAGCATGTCGTGTCGATCACAATGCCGGTTCTTGAAGCCGAGCTTGCCTATCAAGGATTTGAGGCGCTGATCGGACGCGATGTCCTTGCTCGCGGCACACTCTTCTATAATGGACAGGCGGGTTCATTTACTCTGTCATTTTGAATGGCCTGCGGCGGCTTAGGATCAGAGACATCCAGCCGTAACAGCCTTGATTTGACGAGCGAAATCGGTGAAAATGTATCGGTCGTCGGCAGCATTACGCCTCGCGCATTGATTTTTCGTATCGCACTGGCAAGCGGCGGAATATGGTTTTCGAGCGAATCGAAACATTGAAGCGAGAGTACACCGACAAGTATGTCGTCGTGGACGAGAGCCGGCCGGAGTTGGCTCGATTCAAGGGGCAAGTCGGGCTGGTGAAGACGGTCAACATGAGCGGCCGGGCCCTGATCGAATTTCAGGACTACATCGCGAACATCGGTTGGTACGATATCGACTTGGATTTCGTCAAAGTCGTCCCGAAGCCGGAGGCCGCAGCCCCGACGACGGAAGCAAAGCCGGCGGCGAAAAAAGCTGCCCCGGCCAAACCCGCTCCGACTAAGCCAGCAGCGGCTGCGCCGGCGTCGGAACTGCCGGTTGAGAAGAAGCCAGCCACCGCGGAAAAGAAGCTCTCTCCGATCGAATTGGCGAGAATGCAAGGGGCGATGAAACGCGAGGGGATCCCGGCGCCGGCAAAGCCGAAGCCCGCCGCGGTCGACGCCGCGAAGCCCGCTGCGGTTGCGCCCCCCGAGAAAAAACCGTCCACGGCTGAGATTCTTGCGGCGGCGCGAACAAAAAAGGCTGCCGCGCCGAGTGAAATGCCCGAGGCGCCAGCGAGCGCTCTCGCTGAGCCGCCTGCTACCGAAGAGACCGCGACAATTGCCACGGCGACAATTGCCGCAGTGCCGATGGCTCCGGCTCCGAAGAAACCTGAAGCCAGCGCGGTAGTGATGATGGGCGCGAAGCCGACCACAACGGCGGAGAAGATTGCGTGGTGCCGCGGCGCAGACGCCGGCCGCAACGCGCGATGAACCATTTGCCACGGCATCGGTCTGCGTGGCCTGTAATCCATGTTGAGGTTTGACGAAGGGGATGCGAAGGCAGAGCCTTCTCGGCGGCGTGCTCCCAGGTGGAACCTGGGAAAATGAACGGCGAGCGATCCACAAACGGAGGAGCAGGTGGAATCATGACTACAGCCCAACAACAGCCAGTCGAAGCGGCGCCGCGACGCGGATGGTGGCGGCGGAATTGGAAGTGGCTCGTCGTCGGTCTGGTCTTGGTGGTCGGAATCTCCGCGGGCGGCGGATACTACTACCTGTTCGGCCGCATGCTCTTGAGCGAGCCGTTTAAGATCGCCTGGGATGCGGTCAAGAACAGCAAGCAGGTGAGCGCCGAATTGGGCGCGCCGATCAGCGGCGGCTGGACTCCGCACGGCACCGTCAATCAAGATCCGAACATGCCCGAGGCGACGATGAATTTCTCGATTTCGGGACCTAACGGCACGGCCGACGTCGCGGCGCTAGCCCGAAGGATCGACGGCATCTGGGGTTTCCCACGATTCGAGGTCGATACGCGTCCTCTCGATGGCTCAGTCGAGGGAAAGCATCTCGATTTAACCGGCGAAATCAATGCCGGCAAGCCGGACGACGTGCAGAAATTCGATCCCACCAAACCGCAGCCGAAGACCACCACGACCGAAGAAGCGCCCCCGGACCTGAATATCAAGCTCGACGACGTCCCCTCCGCGCCCAGCGGCAAGTAAGCACCGTTGAATCGGACGCTCGCGCACTACGGTTCTTCCTCGGCGGCACGCTGATGCTCCTCGATAAACGCGCGGGCGCGATCGTAATCGGCGGCCCGCACGACAATTGTAATCTCCATCGTGCCGATGCCGGCCAATCCGGCCTGTCCTTCGCCGGTGATCTGGCAAGCAATTCCTTCGCCGAGCAGGGCTGCTCGAATGATCTCCGCCTCGTTTTGATTATTTGTCGAGTAGACCTCTACTGGGTCATTCAGTTCCATCTCGGCGGCTCCTTAGTCCTTCGCACTTCGTACTTCGTACTTCGCACTTGACGCCGGCTTGCGCACGTGCAGCAGCACGGGCAACGAGGCTTGCTCCCCGTCCACCTTGGCCACGGCATAGAAGAGCCGATCGGTCTCGGGCACCCAACTGGCCGCGTTCAAGTACAGCGTCTGCTCGGTTTGCCCTTCGGGAATCAGGATGCCGCTCAGCCCGATATTGTCGACGATCACGCCATGCGGCAGATTGTCGACGTCGAACTGGATCCGGTCCTCGATTCCGCGGCGCTCGACGCGCAGCTTGCAGACCGCGCCGCCGCCGGGCGCGATGACCACTTCGGTGGGTTGGGGAATGTCGAGTTCCGCCGGCAAGTCGGCCAGGACCGAAAGTCGGAACCGGCCCAGATTGTGTCGCGGATTGCCGCTCGTCTGGTCGAGCGTGAATGTCAGGAGCGCCCCTTCGGCGAAGTTGATCGGCCGCTTCAACTCAAAAATGATTGCGTGTGCTGGATCGTCGTCCGTGCGCGGCACGGGCCAGCCGTGCTCGGGATCATTCGCGGCGACAGCCCAGCCGGTGGCCGAATCGCCGTCGATCGTTCGTGCGGCCTCGTTGCCCGGTTGCGAGTAATCGGCCGTCGCGGAAGCGAGCACGACCGGCTCAGCTTTTCCGAAATCGCTCTTCGGCCCCGCGGCGACGCGGAACTCCGTCAGCACGAAATTGCCGTTGCCGTCTGCCCGGCCTGGTGAACCGGCGGGAAGGCTCTTGTCGCCGAGCGCCTCAAGGCGGAACGCCCGGATATTCCGAGCGTCGGTCGTGGCGACGATCGTATACGAATCCTTGTCCGGATTGGCGCCGCCGGCCAACAGCGAATGGTCGCTCTGCTTTGTGAGCGTGGCGCCGCCGCGCGAGATGGCGCTGGTCGGATCGAGAGCGATCCACTCCTGCCTCGGCGGACGGTGGACGACCGTTTCGTTCGTCGGCTGGGCCGGCGACAAATGCACGAGTAGCTTCGGCTTGCCGGCCAGCTTGATTTGGCCCAGGCCGTTCACCGTCTTGGTCACATCGCGGCCATCGATTCGGGCGGTGGCGGTGATCTTCGTCATCGCGCGGTTTTGATCCGTCGGCGGCGGGGCGGATTCCAAAGCGTTGATCACGCCGTCGGCTTCCAAGTGACCGGCCTGAATCACGATCGGCGTCGTTGCGACGAACCCCGGCGGCAGGCCGTCGATATCGACGCGAATCTCGCCGTCAAAGTAATCGACGCGATCCACGGATAGCTTGAATCGCTTGCCGCTGCCGGCGTTCACCGTCGGATCGACGACGCCGAGACTCACATTGAAATCCGGTTTCGGCTCGCGAACGGTTAACCGATAAATGTAGCGATCGCCCCCCTCGCCGCGGACATCGACCACCCGCACCAGATAGCTGCCTTCGGCCGGAGCGGTGAACAACAGCCGAGAGTCGCGCCCCAGCTTCCGCTGGCTGTCGTCGTCGTTTGAATAGTAAATCGGAAAGACGGGCAGGCCGTTGTCGGGGAGCTTGGTGCCCGGCGGATGCGGCTCGACCACATAGACCGGCTCGAAATTCGGGTGGTCGGTCGCTGTGGTGTCGAAATACGGGCGGCGGCGTCCGGCCAGGTCGCGATAGACGAGGAAATCGGAATCCGGTCCCTGCGGAGCACGATACAGCTTGCAAACCTCGCCGCCAATATACACATATTGGTTCAGCTCCATCTCTTCCCAATTCTTGAGCCGCGGTTGGTTGCCCCCTGAATCGATCCCGCGGAAATTGATGTATGAATCGCGAACGGCCTGCAGCAATAGCCGCTCGATCGGCCGGCCGTCGGCGGTGAGCACGTCGATCCGCGTGTCGATCGGCGAGCCGCGGCGGGCGGCGTTCGTCTCGATGATCCACTTCTGTCCAGCTTTCGACTCGAAGCGATAGTAATTCGCCTCGGGGGGTTGCCCCGCCGGTCGGCGATGAATCCGTCCGCAGGCGCTGCCGGGAACTGCGATCGGCAGCGCCTTTTGGGGCGAATCGTTGGGCATGGTCGCCACCACTTCCGGCAGATCGCTGGCGATCACCTTGATTTCGCGGCGCGTGCGGAATTTCGCGCCGTCGATCGGGACGGTCGCCTCGCCCGCGGCACCGGCTGGGACTTTCACTTTTGTCCCCATGGGGATGTTGGGACCGATCAGCTCGACCTCCGTCGTCGCGTTGGCCGGCACGCTCGGCGGAAAACAATCGAGCGCGTACGCAAAGGCGCCAATCGTTAGGCGATACGAATGGTCCTTTCCGCCGGCCATCATCCGATCGTCGATCCTGACGATATACTTCCCGGCTGTGGCGAACGTGTAAGCCATGAGCGGATCGCTGTTCGCGTCGGTAAGGCTCTCTTCGCTGAGCAGCTTGCCCTCGGCATTGAGGAGCGCCAGTCGAGGGGCGGCCTTCGATTTGATGCTCCGCGCCGCCACATCAAACACGAGCGTTTGCCCCGCCAGAGCATCGAAGCTGAAATAGTCCGCGTCCCCCGGTTTGTCGAGCGTGCCCTTGATCGTCACAGGGATTGCAACGTGGTTGGCTTGGCTGTGGCTATCGTTCGGCTCGGTCTCGGCTTGCTCGGGGATGGCGTCGACAGTCTGAATCAGCGGGAGCGCGGCCATTGTGATCAACGACGCGACTTGATGGTTTAGCTCTTGGCGAAACACGCTGCCAAACAAACGATCCATTCGCGCCAACCATTTTTTTGTAGCCCAGGCGTTTACGCCTGGGTCGGCACCGCGGAAAGATCTTTCTGGAGCCCCGTTCACGGGGCTTCTCGTCGCGGCTTTAGCCTCTGAAGGGGCGACAAAACGGGATTTGATTGGCTCCGGACCCCTGGCGTGAACGCCTGGGCTCCGCAAAAGTGACTCCCCGGCGTAAACGCCGGGGCTAACATGAATCCGTCCCGTTGCAATGCGTTTTCCATTGGACGTGTCATAGATTGCAAGCGTCCCATCCATTCGTCCGACGACCAGCGCGTTTCCGCCCGGCAAGAATGCCATCGCCGGCACGGCGTCGGGCTGGCGCTCCAGAGATCGCTGCTCTTCGAGCGTGCCGGCGTTCCAAATCTTGAGCGTGCCGTCTTCGCTCGAAGAGGCCAACATTTTTCCGTCAGTCGAGTAGATGAGCTTCACGATCGGATGCTCGTGGGCGAACCGCGAGAAGAGGATTGGATTTGTCCCTTCCTTGCCCGAGGCGCTGATCTGCCAAACGCGGATTCGATTATCGACCCCCGCGGCGGCAAGCTGCCGGCCATCGGGGCTGAACGCGATCGTATACTGATCTGCAAGCGGCTGGCCGAAAGTCTCGAGGCGCTCGCCGCTCGCGACCTCCCAGAGTTTCGCGGTGCGATCGCCGCTGGCGCTGGCCAGCAGTTTGCCTTGCGGAGAGAAGGCGAGGGCGTAAATCGCGCCGTTGTGTCCGACGAGCGAGCGGATTTCCGCGCCGGTCTCGACGTTCCAGAGCTTGATTTGTTGATCGTAGCTCCCGGTGGCGAGCGTTTTTCCGTCGGGGCAAAGCGCGACAGCATAAATGCTGTCACGATGCCCGTGGAACTTTTGGAGCAGCGTGCCATCGGCCACGTTCCACAGCCGCGCTTCGCCGAACAATCCCGCCTCGCCGGCCGCTGCGGCGAGCTTCGTGCTATCGGCGCTGAACGCCACGTCGTTCACGTTGCCGCGAACGTCGCCGAGCGTCAGCGCCAATTTGCGATTCTCAGCCGAAAGCAATTCGACTCGGCCGTATCGCGCCACGGCGATCCAACGGCCGTCCGGCGAGCAAGCCATCGCATTGATCGGCTCGCGAACCGGCGCCGTCGCGGCGATCTTCGGAGCGACCAGCCGCGTGGGATCAAGCTCCGCGCCCTGCGGCCCCTTCGCGCCCGCTTCCACCCACCGCTTGATGAGCGCGATCTCCTCGGGCTTGGGTTTGTCATTGTCCTTCGGCGGCATCGAGGGCTCGGTCTCGCCAGTCAGCACCCGCACCAGCCGGCTCTGCGCCAAATTGCCCGGCACAATCTCCCCGCCCCGCTTTCCCCCTTCGAGCAAGCTCGCGTAGCTTTCGAGAACAAGTTTCCCTTCACGATCAGTCCCGTTGTGGCAGCTCGTGCAGTATTTGACGAACAAGGGCGCGATCTGATCGTTGAAATCGGGTGCATCGCCAGCGAGCGCCGTCGCTCCCAGCAGAAGCAACATCCAAACAAAGACGATCGACCGCTGCAAGCACATGATTCGACCGGGAATAGCAGGTTCCGATGCGTCCGCGCGGACTTGACACACCCTACTCGTGTTTCGTTCCATCTCTCAATGATTGAACAAAAACTCTTTGCCGCTTAGCAAGCTCCAATACAAATCCTCAACCGCCGCCCGTTTTTCCGCCGACGGCACTTGGCCCAACTCGGAAGCGAGTTGCTGCTTCTCCGCGTCGGCGGGGAATCGCGATAGCGCGATCAAATAGGCCTCTTCGACGATCTTGTCGTCCGTCGTATTGGCTTCGAGCAGGTGCTCGACGCGGCTCCCTTTGGCGGCCAACTTCTGATTGATCGTGTCGCCGTTGGTGATGTGAAGCACTTGCACCATGCTCGGCTCGTTGGTTCGCTCGCATTCGCAGGTCAACAGCCGTTGCGGTCGGCCGAACGATTTGAGGAAATACGAATCGACATTGGAATCGGGCAATTGGATCGCCCGCCAGCCGGGCGCGTAACCCTTGAACTCGCTGGGCGTGCCGCTCACTTGCGAGATCGCATCAAGCAGCACTTCCGCCCGCATCCGCCGGGGGAAATAGTGCGAGTAAAATCGCCGATCAGCCTCGTTCTCCGGCAGCGCTTGGCTGGATCGCTGGTAGGTTTCGCTTTGCAGAATCAACCGCATCAACGATTTGAGATCGTAGTGGTTTTCGACGAGATTCTTGGCGAGAGCGGAGAGCAGCTCGGCGTTGCTCGGCGGATTCGTGAGCCGCACGTCGTCGACCGCCTCGACCACCCCAACGCCGAGGAAATTCGCCCAAATGCGATTCGTGATCGCGCGGCTGAAATAGGGGTTCTCCGGCGCGGTGAGCCATTCGGCGAGCGCGAGCCGGCGATCGGCCGCCGAGTCAAACGGAATCGCATCGCCGTCGAGCGGCCGCGGCGGCTGAGGATGCCCCGTGCGCGGCTGAATCAATTCGCCCTCGGTCGTCGGGAAGACGGTCACGTTGCCCTCGCCGTCGGCGTTCTTAATCTTCACTCGCGAATAGAGATTCGCCATACCGTAGTATTGATCGTTGGTCCATTTTTCGAGCGGATGATTGTGGCAATGGGCGCACGTAATCGACATGCCCAGGAAGGCCTGAGACGTGGTCTCGGACATCTCCAGCGGGTCTTTGTGCAGGGCAAAGAAATTGGCCGCGCCGTTCTCGAGCGTGCTACCCGAGGCGGTGACGATCCGGCGGGCGAGTTGGTCCCAGGGCGTGTTCTCGGCCACTTGGCTCCGAATCCAGCGATAATAGGACCACATCGCCGGGGCCGGCAGCTTCTCACTGTTGACCAAGAGCAGATCGGACCATTTGTACGTCCAATAATCGACGAACTCGGGCCGCGCTAGCAGCGCTTCGATCAGCCGGTCGCGCTTGTCGGGGGCCGAGTCGGCGAGAAATGCCCGCGTCTCGTCCACCTTGGGCAACACGCCGATCGTGTCGATGAACGCTCGCCGCAGAAACGCCGCGTCATCGGCTCGCGGCGATGGGGGCAGCTTCAGCCGCTTGAGCTTGGCGAGCACGAGATCGTCGATGAAGTTGCGCCGCGCGGCCTTGGCGAACGCATCGGCCGAGACCTGCTGCGCGAAGGGCACGGTGATCGTCGCCACGGCGATCCGGCTGGCGAACCAACCGCTGACCACTCCCTCGCCGGACCCCATTACCTTGACCCGCCCCGCTTGATCGACCTGAGCCACCGATTCGTCGGACGATGTGAACTTGACCCAGTGAGTGACATCATCGCTGTGCCCGTCGGAGTAGTAAGCTCGCACGAGCAACCGCTGCGAATCTCCCGGCTTGAGCACAACGCCGGCCGGGAGCATTTCGAGATGATCCAGCCGCGGATCGTCAGCCTTGGGGGCGGGCGCGCCGGCGGCGATCCAGGCCGCGATCGTGTTGTAGTCTGGCGAATCGACCTCGAACCGCACGCCTCCTTTGTGCGGCAGCGCGCCGCTCGGCTTGAGCAGCAACAAGCTCCGCCCGGGATCGCTCGGCACAATCCGCCTTCCGCGGGCCTGGCGAGTAATCGCGAACCAATCCGACTCGGCATCGAACCCGCGGAGCGACAGCTTGAATCCGTTCTTCCCCGCCGCCGCTCCGTGACACGCCCCGGAATTGCAGCCGGATTTCGCCAGCACCGACTGCACTTGATTGCGAAAGCTGACCTCCGCCGGCCGCTCTTTGCCGAGGACTGTCACCTCGGCGGTGGCCATCTGCGGACCGACCTTCGCCGTGAGTTTGGCCAAACCGTCGCCGACGGGCAGCGCTACGCCGTCCTTGATTGCAACAACCTTGGGATCGCTAGGTGTCCACTCGACGCCGGCCGTGATTTCGCCCACGAAATCCTCGCCGCGCCGAGATTCCACCAATAACGGCTGCCGCGCCGCGGGGCCGGAGAGCGTAAAGTGCTGCGGCAGGACGACCAAGTTGTCAGCCGCTCGAATCGCGCTTGATGCCAAGATCGCGGCGAAGAGCGCGACGATGAAAACCGGCCGAAGTCGAGGAAACGTCATCATGGAAGGGGCCGCTCGATCAAATTGAAAGCCCAATAGCCGTCGGTGTCGCGGAGGCGGTCCAGGCGATAATCGCATTCCAGCACGGTCGAACGCTGAAATCCATCGGCATCGCGTGGCGCTGGCTCGAATCGAGTCGTGCCCGTAAATCTGAAAGATCAATTCCTCTCCTCTCGCATCGACCAGCCAGAATTCCCGAACGCCCGCAGTCCAATATGCGGCCGGTAATCGCCGCGTGTCCTTTGTGATTGAGCTGTCGCTGACGATTTCGACAATCAGATCAGGCGGACCCTCGAACTCGATGAACCGTCCCGCCTCCCCACCAGCTTTCGGCACCAAGCGAATCCGCCCTTCCCTGAGCGCCGCATGCGATACGAACACGATGTCTGGCTCAACGGAAAGTTGCGCCTGCGGCGACGAGATTCGCGTGCAATCTGTAAACACTCGTCCGCGAACTTGGCGCTTAATCCTTTCATACAGCGCCGTCGCCAATTCCGTTTTCAGCACTCCGTGGCAGAAGATATCCTCTGGAGACATGTTTACTTCAATCCTTCCGTCCAAAAAGTCGATTCGCCCGCGCTCGGGAAACTCATCCGACACCGCCCATTTGCGAAAATCCTCAAGCGAGCGCAACCCGAGCGGCACTTCAACCTGCTCTTGGAACACGACGCATGGCGCCATACTCACCGGTGTTTCCAGTTGCCCGATTCCCATGATTCGTTCCCTTCCTCTCTTTCGCCATCCTGCTGGCGATGGCGTCCGAACGCAGTCTCTCGTACACTTCGGTTCGCCCTTCGGTCTGAGGCTCAGGGTCGAAGACAAGCGAACCGACTAACGACCGACCGCCGGCCTTCGATCTCTGGCCTCCAACTACTAAAACAACTCTCTAATCGCATGCTTCCCCGTATCCACTAGCGGGAACGGGCGGCCTTGTGGGCCGGGCAAGGTCTTTTCCACATCCAGCCCGAGGCTGTAGAAGATCGTCGCCACGACTTCGGCCGGCTCGACAGGTCGCTCGACCGGCACCGCGCCGATCGGATCGCTGCGGCCCACCACGCGGCCCCCTTTCACGCCGCCGCCGGCGAAATAAATCGTCCAACATTGCGGCCAGTGATCGCGGCCGCCGGCCGGATTGATCCGCGGCGTGCGGCCGAATTCCTGCAAGTTGCAGACGAGCGTGTTTTCCAGCATCCCGCGTTGCACAAGGTCTTCGATCAGCGCGCTATACGCCTGGTCGTACATCGGCGCCACATCCTTCTTCATCTGTTCGACCGAGATGAACGGCAGCGAGCCGTGAATGTCCCAGCTTAGCTCATTGAAGACGGTCAGGAACGTGTTCACCGTGACGAACCGCACTCCCGCCTCGATCAGCCGCCGCGCGAGCAGACAACATTGCCCGAAGCGATTCACGCCGTACCGCTCGCGAACTTTCTGCGGCTCTTTGGAGAGATCGAAAGCCGAGCGGGCCTGCGGGCTGGTCATCATCCGGAAGGCGGCCTCGAAGTTCGCATCCAAGAGCTTCGCGTCTTCGCTGGCCTCAAACTGCTTGAGCGATCCCTCGACCACGTCGCGCAGCTTGCGGCGGCGTTCCAGCCGCGCCTCGCCGATCTGCGGCGGCGGCAAGAGATCGGGCACCTTGAAATTCGGCTTCGACGGATCGGCCATCAGCACAAATGGATCGTTGGCCTTCCCCAAGAAGCCGGCGTCTTGCCCATGAGACAAGCCGCCGCCGGTGTTCCCCATCGGCTCGGGCAGCAGCACGTGCGCGGGCAAATCGGTCCGGCGGCCCAGCAGATAGCTCACCGCGCAGCCGGCGTGAGGCGTGTTCACGCCGCCGGTGAAGAGCCGGCCGGTCTGCATCATCTGGTGGCCCGTGTCGTGCACGCCGGCCGCCGTGTGGAAGCAGCTTCGCACCAATGAAAACTTGTCGGCCAGCTTGGCGTGCAGCGGAAGTATCTCGGAAATCTGGATGCCGGGGGCGTTCGTCGCAATCGGCTTGAACGGCCCGCGAATCTCGACCGGGGCCTCGGGCTTCATGTCCCAGGTGTCTAGCTGGCTGGGGGCCCCGAGGTTGAAAATCATGATCACCGAGCGTTCGTCGTGCCCCTTTTCGACCGCTCCCTGGGCTTTGAGGGCCAGGAGTTCGGGGAGCGCGAAACCCAATGCACCGAGCGAGCCGACCTGGAGAAAATCGCGCCGGGTGACGCCATCGCATGTTTTGGCCGTGCCGCGGCCGATCAGGTTGAGCATGGTTGGAGCCTTGAATCCCTGGGTGGTTGTGGGATCGCTCGACCCTATCCAAGAACCGCCTGCGGAGAAGGGGACAGTCCCCTTTTGTTCCGAAGACTCCACAAAAGGGGACAGTCCCCGGCGGTTCTTTGATAGGCTCCTACGTTAAGGAGCGGCCAGGAGGGATGGACGCCGCTCGAAATCTGCTCTTGATGCTACCACCCCGGCATGGCTGCTTCAAGCTGCGGAAATACGGTATCATTTTAAGTGAGATCTTTCTGAGCCAGCGTTTCCCGCTCGAATCATTATCACCGCGATTATGCCTAAAACTGTGCTTTCGTCGCGCTTCGAGCAGGCCCTGATTTACGCCGCCATACTGCATTCCGGCCAAGCGCGAAAATCGACTTCGGTCCCTTACATCTCGCACGTACTGTCGGTCGCCGCGCTCGCGCTGGAAAACGGCGCCAGCGAAGACGAAGCGATCGCCGCACTCTTGCACGACGCGGTTGAAGATGCCGGCGGCGCGCCGCGGCTCGAAGATATCCGCTGCCGCTTCGGTGAGGCTGTTGCCGAAATCGTGGCGGGCTGCACCGACACCGACGAAACGCCCAAGCCGCCGTGGAAGGAGCGAAAGCAGGCGTACATCGCGCAGCTCGCCCATGGCTCGGATTCCGTCAAACTGGTCTCGTGCGCCGACAAGGTCCACAACGCCCGGTCGATCGTCGCCGACCTCCGCGAGTTGGGCGATGCGATATGGTCGCGGTTCACCGGCGGCAAAGCGGGCACGCTTTGGTATTACCGCACGCTCGTCGAAACGTATCAGCAACGTGGCGGCCCGCAGAGGCTGCTCGGCGAACTGGTCCGGACGGTCGATGAAATGCAAAGGCTCGCCGGCTCATCGCGGTGACACCATGGTCCAATCATCCGGAACGCTCCTCTACCGGCGCAAGGACGCGGCTCTTCAAGTGCTGCTCGTCCATCCTTCGGGCAATTACAATCGTCACAAGCCCTGGGGCATCCCCAAGGGGCTTCCCGACGAGGGAGAATCGCTCGAAGCAGCCGCCCGCCGCGAAACGATCGAAGAGACCGGCGTCGTTCCGGGCGAGCTGACGCCACTCGGATCAGTCTTCTATCGCAAGAGCGGGAAACAAATCCATGGCTTCGCCGGGCCGGCGCCGGCCGATGCCGAGGCGCGCTGCGCCTCTTGGGAGATCGATTCGGCCGAGTTCATCCCGATCGTCGAGGCTCGAAAGCGGATCCACCCCGATCAGGCGCTCTTGCTCGACCGGCTCGAAGAACTCTTGGCCTGCCCGAAAGGCTGAATGGTCGGAGGCTTTTGCCCTCATGCCTGAATCCGTGAATAACAGTCTGAGCGCCACGCGCGATCGGATGGTCGCCAAGCAGCTTCACGACCGCGGGATCACCTCGCCGGCGGTCCTCTCGGCGATGGGGCGTGTGCCGCGCGAACGGTTCGTGCCTATCGAGTTTCTCGCCGAATCGTACGCGGATCGCGCGCTGCCGATCGATTGCCGCCAGACGATCAGCCAGCCCTACATCGTCGCTATCATGACCCAAGCGCTCGAACTTTCGGGGCGAGAATCGGTGCTCGAAATCGGCACGGGGAGCGGCTATCAAACGGCCATCCTGGCCGAGCTGGCCGCCAAAGTCGTCAGCGTCGAGCGGCATGCCGAGTTGTCGGCGGAGGCCGGCCGTGTTTTGAGCGCGATCGGCTACAAGAACATTCAACTCATCGTGGGAGACGGCACGCTCGGCTGGCCCGCCGAAGCCCCTTATGACCGGATCATCGTCACGGCCGCAGCCGCGCAACTGCCGCAAGCCCTGTTCGATCAATTACGCGAGGGAGGCATTCTCGTCATTCCCTTGGGAAACGCCGAATCGCAGTCGCTCGTGGCAATCGGTAAGGTCAGCGGGCAACCGCAAGCCACCGAACTCTCCGGTTGCCGGTTCGTCCCGCTCGTCGGCGCCAACGAACCGCCCGGCGACGATTGTTGACGACGTACGCTCCCCTAGCCGTTTGCCGACTCGGTCATTATCATTCCATTGATGAACTTCTCTACCGCCCTTGAGCGTCGCCAACTGGAAGCGCTCGACGCTCAGGCCCTCGTTCGACATCAACTGCGGCGGCTGAACGAGCTGCTGGACGCGATCCTGCCGGCCAACGCGTTTTATGCGACGAAGCTGGTTGACGTGCCGCGCCCGATCCGCTCGCTCGATGCGCTCTCCGCCTGCCCATTCACCTTCAAGGAAGAACTGCTCGGGATTCCGCACGGCCACGATCTGGCGAACAACCGCACCTGGCCGCTGGACCGTTATGCTCGCTTCCACCAAACGTCCGGCACGCATGGCCGTCCGCTGGCCGTGCTCGACACGCCCGACGATTGGCGGTGGTGGATCGAATGCTGGCAATACGTGCTCGACGCCGCCGGGGTGACGACGGACGATCGCGTGCTGATGGCATTTTCGTTCGGTCCGTTCATTGGTTTTTGGAGCGCCTACGACGCGCTCGCCCAGCGCGGCTGCCTGCTGGTGCCGACCGGCGGAGTGAACACGCTCGGCCGGCTGGAATTAGCCCGGACCAGCCGGGCGACCGTGGTTTGCTGCACGCCCAGCTACGCGCTTCACCTGGCCGAGGTCGGCGCCGAGCACAAGCTCGATGTTGGCTCGCTCGGCGTGCGGCGGCTGATCCTGGCCGGCGAGCCGGGCGGATCGGTTCCCGCGGTCCGCGACCGCATCGAATCGCTTTGGCAGGCCAAGGTGCTCGATCATTGCGGGGCGACCGAGGTCGGACCCTGGGGCTTCGGCGATCTCGAGGGAAACTGGGTGCGCGTGATCGAAAGCGAATTCATTGCCGAGTTCCTTTCGATTGCCACCGGCACCTCCGCGGCCGAAGGAGAACTCGCGGAACTCGTGATCACGACGCTGGGCCGCGCCGGCAGCCCGGTGATTCGCTATCGCACGGGCGATCTCGTGCGGCCGACTTGGCGAAGCGAAGGGCCGAACCGGTTCGTGCGGCTGGACGGCGGCGTGCTCGGACGGACCGACGATATGCTGATCGTCCGTGGGGTGAACGTCTTTCCCGCCTCGATCGAGCAGATCGTGCGCAGCTTTCCCGAGATCGTCGAGTTTCGCGCGACGGTCTACAAGGAATCGCAGCTCGATCAGCTCGCGGTGGAAATCGAAGACCGGCTCGAACAGCCCGATCGTGTCGCGAGAGAATTGCAATTGCGGCTGGGCCTCAGCGTGACCGTCCGCACTGTGCCGCTCGGCTCGCTTCCGCGGTTCGAAGGAAAAGGAAAGCGGTTCGTCGATTCGAGAAAAAGTGGCGAGTGACGTGAGATGAGCGGGTAGGGCACACTGTGCGTGCCTGTGCGCGAACGAGAATGCTCGATGAACCTCTGTCCGACCAAACTTGCGATCGCCGGCGAAGGCCGCCTGGCGATCGAATGGAGCGACGGCCAGCGGCGCGAATATGCGTTCGCGGAACTGCGAGACCGCTGCCCTTGCGCAACGTGCCGCGAGAAACGCTCCGCGCCAGCCCCGGCGACGCTCCTGCCGGTGCTCAAGCCGCAAGAAGCCCGGCCGCTCAAGGTCCTCGGCATGAAGCCGGTCGGGCACTACGCCTACTCGATCGAATTCAGCGACGGCCACGACACGGGGATTTATACGTTCGAGCTGCTGAGGGAGTTAGGCAACGAGGTGAAATGACGAATGTCGAATGACGAATGCATAAAGAATGACGAAGCCCGAATGTCGAAGATCCGCCGCGGCGCGACGCATCGCCGTAGGATGCCTTCTGATTCGTCATTCGATCATTAGCCATTCTTTAGACATTCGTCATTCCTCACTTGCCCTTTTGAAACGGATCGGTCGGAACGGGGCCGAGGCCGGAACCGCCCGCGCCTTCTGCCGGCGTCTTCTTCTTGATAATGTCGGCCGGGCCGACGTGGACTTTCTTGTAGTCCTCATCGGAAATCAGGAAGTACCAGTCCGCGAAGCGATCGTTGAGCTGCTTGGCGTGCTCCTTGCCTTTCTTAACCGACGCGTCGTACTCGTCCTGCTTGCGCTTGTTTTCCGTCTCGACCCGCTTGCGCTGCTCGTCGAGGGCTTTTTCTTCATCCGCCCGCTTGATGTCGCTCGGCGGATTTTTGTCTGCACCGGGTTTCTTGCCGTCGCCGGCGGCTTTGGATTCGGCCGGCTTCGCGGCCGGCGGCTTGTCGTCCGGTTTCGCGGCCGCGGGATTCGGCGCCGCGGGCTGTGCGGCCTCAGGCTGTTTGGCGCCGCCTTTGGCCGCAGGTTCGTCGGCGAGCGCCAAGAGCATGTCGCCGCGATTGATCTCGGCCGATTTCTTGGCGGACGGAGCTTTGTTGTCCGGCGCCTTACCGGACGCGGGGCTGGCCGCCGGCGGCTTTGTTGGGGCGGGGCTCGTCGCGGGAGCCTTGTCGGGCGCCTTGCCCGCATCGGGTTTCTTCTCGTCGGTTTTCTTCGCTTCGGGAAGCGGTTCGAGAGTCGGCTTGGCGATCAAGTCTTCATTGAACCGCGCGGTCACGAACACGACTCGCTCGGCATTGGTTCGCTTTTGATCGTCGGCGGATTTCGCGGCGGTTTTCTTGTCCTTCGCATCGTCCTTGTCGCGGAGCGTCAGGTCCACGCCCCCGAAGCGAATCGTGTATTCCACGCCGTCCTTCATTCCCACGGTCATGTCGCCCCCCGCCGAGAAAACATCGGTTGGCTTTTTTTCCGGCAGCGGGACGAAGCCTTTGTTGGCGAGCGAGTCTTGGGATTCCGCGTCGTCGAAGAAGGTCTTATTCTTCTTGAGCTTTTCCGCGAGCGGGGCCGGCTTGCGTTTGACGTCGGCGATTTTCAGGCCGGAAAGATTCATCTTCGCGTCGTTAAGCTTGGCCGTATCGAGTTCTTCATCGGCGGCCAGCTTCGCTTCGGTTGGCTTGTCGTTCTTGTAGTCGGTCAGCTTGCTGACGGTCCAAGAGGCCTTCGGATCGTTGTATTCCAAGGCGATATCGCTCTTGCGGGCGACGCCGATCTCCTGGCCGCGCTCTTCGAGATTGTAATCGCGGATTTGCAGCTTGGTGATGTCCCAATGCTGCTTCAGCCCGAGCAGATCGGAATCGATCCAATCGGGAAACTTCGTGGAGAATAGGTCGGTGGCCAGCGCCGCCTTGTAAACGCGGTCTTGTCCGGCGCGGCGGACAAACCGCAAGCTCGACGAGGTTTCGCTGCCGCCGGCCGGCTTGTCTTCCTTGCCGATGATGAGCCGGGCCAAATCCTTGCCATCTTTGTCCTTCACCGTGACCAGTTTGCCGACGCCAACGGCGGGCTGTCGGAGCTTCACGGGGTCCGGCTCGACGACCCCGTAGGTCTCGTGGCTTCCCTGGGCGTCGCTGACAACCTCGATCACCTTGAGGTTGATCAAATCGCTGGCGGCTTTGACGACGTGGTCCTCGGCATTGGCCGGGTAGTTTCCGTGCGAGGGCACGCACCATTTGCCATCGACCAAGGCCACCTTGAAATTGCGGACCGCCTGGGTCGCTTCATCGAACGTGGCGATCTCCATGCTCTTGGCGGCCGTGGGGTCCTTCCACTCCGTGAACAGCGGTTGGCCGATCTCGCCTTCTTTCTCGGCATAGGGGAGCTTGGGGCGACTGACAATCGCCAGGACCAGCAGCACCGCGGCGACCGCAACGGTCGAGATCGTTTTCGTGGATTCAGTCATTGGTCAAAGTTCCACTGGTAAGTTTTTAACGGTGAACGGTCGCAGTCGTAGGGTGCGTCAAGTCCGCGCGGACGCACCGGAATCGCGTGCTACGGTGCGTCTGCGCAAAGCCTTGACGCACCCTACGGCTACTTTGTACTTCGTACTTTTATCGCAGTCGCGACTTTGCAACTCCCTCGCGCTCTTCCGCGCGGCGGCGGAAGTAGACGAACACGGCCACCAGGAACGGCGGGATCGGTGGAAACAGCACGGCAATAAACTTGTAAAAATTCTGCTCGTGGCGGATGTCTGTATTCAATTTGCGATCGAGCTTCTCCACGTCGCGCTGGTAGTCGCGGTCGAGTTGCTCTTCCTTGTTCTTGACCCGCTGTTCCTCGACCGCCCGATTGATGACCGCCTCTTGCAATTCCATTTGCAAGTCGAGCGAAAGGTCTTCTCCCTTGCTTTGGGCATCATCGACTTTTTTCTTCAGGTCTTGAAACTTCTTGCTCACGTCCGCCGCTTCTTCCTCCGTCTTTTTCTTTTCCTCTTCGTATTTGTCCTTGTATTCCTTTTGCTTGTCGACGACGTCGGCCTGATATTCGGCTCTCTTTTCTTCGATCGTGGTCAACTCGCGGTGCGACGGCTTGCGCTTGCGGATTTCGATGAACCGGTCGTCGCCGGAAAGCGCGTCGAGCGCGTTGACCACAAACACGATATTGTCGAAATGCACGCCGATGTCTTCCTCTTCGGAGCGGGCCCGAATGTCGAACACGTTGCCGTTCATCAGATCGATGTCGGCCACGAGGATCACGTTGAGCTGATGAGTTTGCGGCGCCGGCTTCTTCGCGATTTCGGGGGCGTCCGTGGCTTTGCCCTTGCCGGCTTTGTCGTCGCTGGACTTCGCTTCCGCCGTTGCTTTGCCTTTGTCGGGCGATTTGTCGCCGCCTTCCTTGCCGTCCTTGCTGTCGGCCTTGGCGGCGTCCGAGGATTTGGGATCATCCTTTTTCGCATCGGCGGGCGGATCATCTTTCTTCGCGGCGTCGTCCTTCTTCGCGATTGCGTCCTTCGAATCCTTGCCATCCTTCTCGTCGCTCGCGGCAGTAGGATCGATGGTCTTCGTTTCGCCCGAGATGCGGGCCGCCAGCGCGTACGGCACATGAGTGATGTTTTGGTTCTCGGTCAGCAGCAAGCGTTGACCGCTCCTGGCCGCCTTGATCTGATCTGGAAGGATCGTTCCTGTCCGATCGCCGGTGCTGACCAACTCGGTCCACTTCATCTTCGAGGCGTTCAATTTGGAGAACGCTCCGGGGAA